>NZ_JAJVKW010000015.1 GCF_024198255.1 Myxococcus guangdongensis | reverse complement strand
GGCGGCGAAAGGGGCGACCACCAACGAGAGGGCGAAGAATACGGCGGGAAGCCAGCGCATTACTTTTTTCATGGAATCATCCTCTACGGAAGACGGGGACACACTGCACGACCTCCGGCGACTGTTTCACCTGACCCACCAACACACAAATCAAGCAAGCGGTCGGGACGCCCTCACTGGGGAGTCCTGGCCCGGGGGACGTAGGCATCATGTGCGTCACGGAGATTGGCATGAATTGTACTTTCGTCCACCCCCCCAACACACGCCCGAAAGAGACCAGGTTGCGATTCACCGTGGACGAAACTGAATCAGCTCAAGCCAGAACAGCCATTGCCCCGCTATGAGCCCCGCACAAACTGACAGCGGGGCCCGATTGAGCAAACCTCGACAACCGGCGACAGCAACGCGCCCAGCTCGAAGCTCAACATGTCCCCCGCAGCAGGGGTCGGCGATTTCGCGCCGGCTCGGACGGGCTACCTCCGAGGCATCAAAGAGGAACTCAGGCCATACTTGCTGGAGTAGAAAAGGGGGGCCGCAGAAGGAGACTCACCGATGGATCGTCGAGCGCTCCCTGTCCTGACTCTTGAAGTGCCGCAGTCTGCTCACCCACAACAACAAGCAGGCCGCTGCTACCGCGGACTCGCACGATTCGCCTCCGCTCTCCTCGGGTTCAGTAGCCTGCTCCGGACAAGAACTGACCGGAGTTTGAGCGAGTCAGCAGTGTCCAATGTGACATGGCCGCCAACGCAGCCACATGTCCAGAAGGCCAAGGCTGATTGACATTACACGGAGCATGAGGCATTTGTTCCCCATACTCCGACTGTTACCGCGACTTAGGTGCCGCCCGCGCTCAAGGCGGCGATGACGAGGCTGCCCGCGAGAGACAGCCTGATGGTGGTGACTAAGGACAGCGGCGCGGAGGAGGAAGGCGGATGGGCGGGAGAGTCGCTCATGCCCAGACAGAAGGGGCGGACTCATGCGACTTCAGGTCGGAGTGGCTCCGCTTCAACAGCTCGCGTGTTCAAGACAACCAACCTGGATTACCCCAGGTGCAACGCAAAGGGACGACACCATGCAGACCGGAACCGTGAAGTTCTACAACCCGGACAAGGGTTTTGGCTTCATCACCGCCGAGAACGGGAGCGACGTTTTCGTGCATTGCTCCGCCCTCGAAAGCAATGGATTCAAACCCCTTGAAGTGGGCCAGCAGGTCTCTTTCGACATCAAAGAGGGGCAGCAGGGCCCGCCGCAGGCAACGAACGTCAAGCGTCTGTGACCAGTCGGGCATGCGTGATGCCGATGTCCGCCAACTGATGGCCTCAGGGGCCCGGCAATAGCCAGCCAATGAGAGCGTTTCGAGGCAGGAGCACTCCCCCTCCGGGGACCGCAACTCCACGCCCCCCATGGTGCGCCAGCTTTGGGGGGCGAATTGGACCACGGGGGCATGGTGCAGAGGCCGGTCGAGCATGGCGGCCACGGCCGTGACACCTGCGAAGTCGCTGGAACTCAACAAGGCAGGTGTCGCGCCAGTCAGCGAGTGTCCTCCTGTCGTATGGCCCGCAGGGCGGGCATGATCCGCATGCCTATGTCGCCCGCAATCATCGCTCAATGACGAGGGCACGAGCCCCTGCTGCCCACACAGAATGACCAACGCTCGGCCAGTCTATCAGCGCGCCGGAGTCTCCGCAGTCCAGTGCAGGGGCGACAAAAGTTCGCGATGATGAAGAGCACGTGGATGGCGACAAATTCGCCAACCGAGCAGCCCCCCCTGTTCGACGTATCCCGGCATTGCACCAAGGTTCAATATCAACACATTGCGACCAATGAAAAGATTCCCTCACCATCCCGAGAACACAATTCGACAAGGCACACATTGATTGCCATGGAGGTTGATTTGCGGCCAAGGGTATTCGACTCCGTCGAATCTGCTCTCCAACTGGCGTCCCATGACTGTTTATTGCCAAAAACAACTCACAGCCATCGTTCTGCACGAATAGGAGAATCATCATGAAGCACATTTTCTGCGCGCCCGTCGTAGTTCTGTCTGTGACTCTGGCCGTTGTTCCCGTCGCGAAGGCGGAGGCGCCAGCGTGTTACGGGGCGAGTTCGATCGTCGGCGAAGCCGTCACCGCAATCCTCAGTTCATTCAACGCTGTGGAAGCGGCAAACAGTGCATTGAGGACTGCATCCGCCACACATCATCCGTTCGACATCACGGTGGCGCAGCATAAGGTTAACGCCGCGTCCGGAAATGTCGTCTTCATGCGTCTGTTCATTGACAGCCTTCCTAGTGTTCCTGGATTCCCAAACGCTTGCATTCCGACATGCAGTGCCGGACTTGCCATCGCAGCCGATGAACTCAGTGTCTGGACCAATCTGGGTCAAACTCGTCTTCGCACTTTGGTTGGGGGTGGCTCCGTGAGTACCGGCGAGCTCGACACTACCGATGCTGAAATTGCGTACCGCAAGGCCGACTTCATGTCGTCCTTTCCCATTTGTGCGCCCTGACTCAAGGGAGGGGCCCTCGGACAGTAAAGCTCGCGCTGGTTGTCCGGTTCTCTTTGGGAGTGCCAACCACAATGCCGTCCCCAAAGTGCACGGCATTGGGGTTGATAGCAGAGCCCCGGCTCGCGTGTTGAGAGAGACGGTGGCTACTTCACTCACCTCCTTCGCGCCGTGAAGTTGTAGATGGCGCCGCCGGGCTGCATTTCTTCGAGGAGAGCCTTGCGGATTGCCACGCTCAGCCCGCGGGCCATGCGCTCGGCGTCCGCGCGCCCACCCAGCATGGAGCCGAACATGCCGGACAGGTCCGCTACGCCCCGGCGACCTGGTCGTGATGGACAACCTGGGGGCACACCACGCCACGAGCGTGAAGGAGGCCATCCGAGCAGCGGGGGCAGACGTGCTGTACCTGCCGCCCTACAGCCCGGACCTCAATCCCATTGAGCTGTGCTGGAGCAAGGTGAAAGCCCTGCTTCGCCAATTGGCGGCACGCACGGTCCGCAGGCTGAAGGTCGCCGTCCAGAAGGCCACCGAAGCTGTTTCTCAACGAGATGCCGAGGGTTGGTTCATTCATTGCGGCTACTCGGTTCCGTGCGACTGATTACCGCTGTGAGCACGGCCATCATCCCGCTTGGAGGGGCAGCTGACGCGCGGGATGTAACCCTCGCCGCGCTGTCCGCTGTTGGACTCGACCTGGCCCCAAAGGAGGACTCCCCTGCTCAATCGTCTGAGTCGTCACCAGTTCCCATGGTGATTGACGGGCGGAGCCACAGGGGGGCGCATGGGGGAGGTCAACGACGAGTGGGAGCAGACGCCATCGGCGATACGCTCTTCTCGCCTGCCGGGCTTCCACCGGCGCACCATGGAGGAGCGCTGGCGCGAGCTGGCGCTGTGCCCATGGTCGTGGAGGAGCCGTCCGTCATCGCCGCGGTGTCCCTCGCCTCCAAGCTGGTGCGCGAGGCGGGCGGGTTCCTGGCCAAGGCGAACACCTCGATGATGATTGGCCAGGTGCAGCTCACCCGCTACGGCGCCCCCGAGAGAGCGCGCGCCCGACTGCTCACGGCCCGGGTTCAACTCCTCGCGCTCGCCAACGGCATCCACCCCGCGATTGAGCGACGCGACGCAGGCGTGGCGCTGTCGGCGCCGGTGTCACGCGCCGTGGACTGGCGCGGCCGGAGCTACCGGTTGGATTCGCGGGCAGCCCTGGGCGGCGCCCTGCCCGAGCGGACGGGCGTGTCGTCGCAGATGACGGAAGCGGCGATGGCACCAACTCTCCACCTGCTCCAACGTGCTCCCCAGGGCGGCCCGCAGCGGCGGACCGGCGGAGCGCAGCAACGACACGGCGGCGCGCGGTCGGACGGCGCGCTGATGCCCTGGTCGCAACGCCATCAGCGAATGGCCAACGATGAACAGGTACTCACGTGCGAGCACGCTCATTCGCGAGTCCTCAGAGGACAGCAAGCTCATGGCGGCCCGGGCACTTCGCGGACTGCAATCCCAGTAGCGAATGAGACCCAGCCGCAGCGCCTGCATGCCCTCGTCCTGTCCCGCACAAGCGGTGTAGAGCGACGAGGCGAGCGCGACCCGAGTGCGCTGAGCTGGACGACGCGTACGGGCGTATTGCTCCAGCGCGCGCGGGATGTCGTCCGAGTGGCGGCGCAGCGCATCCTGGAGCGCTCGTGCATCCTGGAAGCAAGACGTCATGCCGCTGCCGGAGAGCGGATGGCAGCAGGACGCGGCGTCGCCCACCAGCACGGCGCTCCCTTTCCACACTCGCTCCGAGAGCCGGACATCATTGGAGGCCATCCGCAGAGTCGAAGTCGCATCCATCGCCCGGCGAATCTCGGCGACCAGCGCGGGAGGCAGCGTGGCCAGCAGCTCGGGGCGTTCCATCAGAGTCTGGGGGGTGGTGCCCAGAGGGAGGTCCACCATCACCCGCGCCACCCCCGGTTGAATAGCATAGGCCAACGCGTACAGCGGACCTCCGACGAATTTGTGTCCATGCTCGGGACGCGGCAGACAGGCGCTGTCCACACAGAGCCCCAACATGGTGGAGATTCGGGTGTAATTCTCGGAGATACCCAGCATCCGCCGCACGGGCGACGCGCGTCCATCCGAGGCCACCAACAACCGGGCGCGCACCTCGTGGACGCCGCCGTCGTGCAGGAAGCGCAGCCTGACGCCGCGCTCGTCGTTGTGCTCCACCGAAGTCACCCGAGCCCCGGCCAGGAGCGTGACGCCAGGCCTTCGGACCACGGCGTCCAGCAGCGGTACGGTGAGAGCGGAGTGCTCAAGCGACAGGCCCGCGGCACCGTCCTTGTACGGCAGGACGACGACACGTGCGGGCGACGCATAGAAGATTGCGAAGCCTCGCACCGGACACGACAGCCAGGCGTCGACGACCTCGCTGAAGCCCAGCTCACGCAGCGCGCGTACGCCCGTCGGATGCAGCAATTCCCCCGACAGTTGTTTGTGTCGGTCGACGCCCGCATCCACCAGGAGCACGGACTGCCCCAACTGGGCAAGCGCTGCCGCCGCCGCGCATCCCGCGGGGCCGCCCCCCGCCACCACCACGTCGAAATCGCACGGACCGGCCATGAGGCAACAACTGCGCATGAGCCGGGCCCAATGCAGAGGAGGAACCATGGTTGCTCATGAAGAGTCGTTCTGCCGAGCGGTGCTCCCCCGGGTCTCCCGGACGTTCGCACTGAACATTCCCTTGTTGCCCGCCCCCCTGGACCTCGCAGCCACGGTGGCCTATCTGCTCCTACGCGTCGCGGACACGCTGGAGGATGAGATCCACCTGGCCCGACAAGAGGAGCTGTTCGACGCGCTCGCGGACCTGGTGCGACTTGAACCGGGCTGGGAGTCCCGCGCTCAATCCTTCGCTCGTCTGGTGGGAGGCGAGTTCCGGGCCGGCGCTCCCGAAGCGGAGGTTGAGCTCGTCGACAGGACCGTCTGGGTGCTGAGGACCCTGGCCTCGCTCCCCTCGTGGGCCCATACTCCTATCGCCCGCTGCGTGCGCGTCATGACGGTTGGAATGAAGCAGGTTCAGCGACAGCACGGCGGCGGCAAGCCGGTGATGGGGTTGCCCGACCTGCAGACGATGCTCGCCTACTGCTACTTCGCGGCGGGTGTGGTGGGCGAGATGCTAACGGAACTCTTCATCGCCTATTCCCCCGCCATCAACGCAACACGACGCGGCCAACTACAGAGTCAGTCCATCGCATTCGGTGAGGCCTTGCAGCTCACCAACATGCTCAAGGACGTGCGAGAGGACATGGAGCAGGGACGCTGCTGGCTTCCGCTGGACAGAATGGCGCGCCATGGACTGACGACCTCCACGCTGACGCTCCCCAGCCACCGCGAACAGGCCATGGCGCTGCACTCGGAGTTGATGGTGGTGGCTCGGCGGGGACAGCAAGAGGCGCTTGAGTATGTTCTCGCACTCCCCGCCGAGGAGCCGAAGCTCCGGCTGTTCTGCTTGTATCCCCTGTTCCTCTCGGTGAAGACGCTCTGCCTCATCGACAACAACCCCGCGGTGTTCGACGCCCCCCCGCTGAAGCTCAGCCGCCAGGAGGTGTTCGAACTCGTGCGGCTCCTGCACGCGCGAGTGGCTTCGGACTCGGCCCTGCGGGCACTCTTCGCGGAGTGCTCGCACGCGCCTCCGGAGGTGGAGGCGATGAGATGACGCGACAGGCCCGGGAGGTGCTGGTGCGGGCCCAGGAGAAGGATGGCCCCTGGTTTCGTAGCTCAACACCGGCTTGGAGTCACACCGGTCTCGTTGAGTCCCGGCGACTTGGTGGGTCAAGCCGCAGTTGGGTACCTCTTCTCATAGTTGGCGGGAGACTGGTAGCCGAGGGCGAAGTGCCTCCGGCGCAGGTTGTACCAGCCCTCGATGTACTGGAAGACAGCCATCCTGGCCTCTGCGTGAGTGCGGAAGGTCCGTCGGTCGAGCAGCTCGCACTCGAGGCTCGCGAAGAAGGATTCGCACAGCGCGTTGTCATACGCGTCGCCGACGCTCCCCATGGAGGGACGGACTCCGGCCTGCCTGCACCTCTACCCGAAGCTCAGCGAGGAGTATTGGCATCCCTGGTCCGAATGATGGATGACGTCTCGGGGCTGGCGCTGGGCGATGGCCACGTCCAGTGCGGCGATGACCAACTCCGACTGCAGGTGAGTCGTCATGGCCCAGCCCACCACCTTGCGACTCCACACGTCGATGACGACAGCCAGGTAGAGAAAGCCCGCCCACGTCGGGATGTAGGTGATGTCGACGACCCATGGCTCGTTTGGCCCTCGGGCCTCGAATCGGCGCTCCACCAGGTCCGCAACAGGTTGTGCCGCGTCATCTCGCTTCGTCGTCACGCAGTATCCCCTCCGACTGACTCCCGCCGACCGCGCCTCGCTCATCAGTCTGGCGACGCGTCGCCGTCCCACCTGGAGGCCGTGAGTGTCGACCAGCTCCGCCCGGACGCGAGGTGCACCATAGGTGCCGTCCGACATCTGGTGGATGGCATGGATGCGCTCGGAAAGATGGGCACCCTCCTCGGCCCGCTTTGATGTGGGCCTTCCCCTCCAGGCGTAGTCGCCGGCCTCGGTGACGCCCAGTGCTCGGCACATCGTTGACACCGCATGCTCGGCCTGGTTCTCGCTCACGAATCGGAACGCTTCTTGGGCGTCCCGACGCCTTCCTGTGCGAACCAGGCCGCGGCTTTTGAGAGGATGTCACGCTCCTCGCGCAGCACCTTCACCTCGCGCCGCAAGCGGGCCAGTTCCTGCTTCTCGTCCGACGTCAGCCCGTCCTGTCGCGTGCCCTCGTCCAGTTCGCTCTGGCGCACCCAGTTACGCACCGTCGTGTCAGTGACGTGGAACTCCTCGGCCAGGCTGCTCGTCGTCCGTCCCGCCTTCGCCAACTCGACGATTCGCGCTCGGAACTCCGGCGGGTACGGGGGCTTCGGTTTCGGCATCGTTGGGTCCTTCTCCCACAGTTGAACGGACTCAACGAACCCGACGCAACTTCACTCCAGTCCATACCACCACGGGGTGAGTCACTCCTCGCACAGATGTCGTGACAGACCCGGCGGATGGTGTGAGACATTGGAAGAACCGGGTCTCGCCACTTGCAAGGAATGACTTGAAGGGCGCAGGCTCTACCCGGTGTGACGGGTCCATCTCCGGGGACCCGTGGGGGCATGGGCTTGGTGACAACCGCAGACACCGCTCTCCTGGACTCGCTGGACCGGCATGCCCGGCGCCGTGCGGAAGGGATTCCCACTCTGAGCGCCCTGGTGGGTGACCCGGAGCGAGGGCTCCAACTCTGGACGGAATGGCTCCACCGCAGCGGATTGAAGGCAGCCTTCGCCCAGAGCGAGGACCTGCGCTCCACCGTCTCCGCCTGGGCCACCCAGCTCGCGCGTGAGCGCAATCTGTTCCGGGACGCAGAGAGCTACGTCGTCTTCTCTCAACGAGCCATCTCCTCCCGCGAGCTGCACTTCGAAGGCAAGACGCAACACGACCGCCGCGTCCTGTTCGAACGACTGGAGCCTCCCCACGCCGAGCCCGTGACGTGGGTCCTGTGCCGACAGCTGCTCGAAGCCCCCGAGCCCGCCCCCCCGGGCACGCTCCCCAACGAGGTCCGTGAGGCCATCTCCCACGACCCGCTCCGCGTCCTCCACGCGCTGTTGCTCATCATCCCCGAGGGCCGCGCCCCCGCCCTCCACCTGGCGCTCTCCCCCGCAGACCCGCGCAGCCTCCGCACCGCGACCGCCATCTGCTCCGCGGCCCCGCTGCTCCATGTCGCCTGCGTGCTGCCACCGGATGCGCTCGAAGGCACCCGCGGACGCAAGGACTCCCACGCGCTCGCGATGATGCGGGAGGGATTGCTCGAACTCCCGGACCCTGGCTCCAGCGCCACCGTGCAGGACACGCCTGGCGACGAGCCCGTGGCCCCTCGACGCGCGTCCTCGAAGAAGAAGGCTCCGGCCCCGCCTCCCGAGCCCCACGTCGCGCCGCCGTTGCTGGAGCGCTTCCGTGAGAACGCGGAGGCCATGGTCGCCGAGCGCGAGAAGTCCGAGGCCCGCGCACGCAGCAAGATGGAGCACTTCTTCTACCACGACATCCTGCAGGTCCATCCTGCCACCAAGGACGTCTTCACCCTCAACGCCAAGGTGGACGTCGGCGAGGGTAAACGCCCGCTGGAGGTCGACCTGCTGAGCCGTGAGCTGCGGCTCGCCGTCGAAATCGACGGACAACACCACTTCCTCGACCCGGACCGCTTCCGCCGGGACCGACGCAAGGACCTCGCGCTCCAGCGCATCGGCTACTGGGTCGCCCGCTTCCTCTACGAGGACCTGCACCCTCGCTGTGAAGACATCTTGAAGACCCTCGAATCGCTCATGGAGGCCCGGCGGCGAGAAGCCACCGCGCAAAGGACAACGCATGGACAGCCCTGACAACCGGTTGGCGGGACTCGCACTCACCTGGCTCGCGCCGCGCCCACAACGCAGCGGCACCCGCACGGAGCTCGACAACGCCCTGCGCCCCTTCGTGGAGCACCGCCTCTCCCGCCCCGAGTTGAAGGCCCGCCTCGATGGCGTGCTGGAGCAGCTCCTGCGCGATGAGCTCGTGGCCGCGAAGAAGAAGTCCGGCATGACGCTCACCAGCGCGGGGCTCAACCGTGTCCTCCAGTTCCTGCGCCTGGAGCAGCTCCCCAAGGGCCTCACCTGGAAGAAGCTCAAGGCCACCTACCTCCTCGCCAACAGCCTGGACATCACGCCCTCCAAGGCCACGCTCACCCGCCTGAACGACGCGGATGGCGTCCGCGCGGCCGTGCTCGCCCGGCACCATCCCGAGGTCGGAGAGGGAGAGCCGTCCCTCTCGCAGATTCGGGACCGGCTGCTCTGGCGTCAGCTCGGCGTGGAGACCGAGCGCCCGTTCTCCCTCAGCGCCGTGCAGGCCCACCTGCTCGGCAAGATGCTCGACACCGAGGTGAAGAACCCGCGCAAGGCCGTGGAGCAGCTCGCGGCCCGCGCCGCTGGGGCGACTCGCGCCGACGCGGAGATCCTCCGCCTGACGCTGCTGCGACAGTGGTTTCTGCCCGAGCAGCCCCCCGCGCCCACGCGCGACGCCGGGTCCGCGCCCAATCGAACCAGCGCGCCCGCTCCGACACGAGCCCCCGCGCCCCCCCCCACGGCCCTCGTGGAGTCCTTCGCCGCTCACGTGCTCTCGGTGGCGCGGGCCCTTCCCACGGGCCGCTATGGACGCGACAAGGTGTTCATCTCCCACGTGTGGCGAGCCCTCCAGCCCGAATGGAGCAACCGAGAGGCGTTCGACGCCGCGCTCCTGGAAGCCAACCGCTCCCAGCACCTGTCGCTGACGCGCGCGGACCTCGTCTCCGCCATGGATCCCAAGGACGTCGCCGAGTCCGAGGTGCACTCCTACGGCGCCCGATTCCATTTCGTCGTCATCTGATTCGTCCTTCCAGGAGCGCGCATGCCCAGCGACCCTCGACTCGAGGTCTTCCTCTCCGACGGCGGAGAGGTCTTCAGCAGCGTCCAACAGGGCCAGAACCTCTGGCAGCCCGACCCGTTCGACGTGGAGACCCTCAACCCCACCGCGCGGCGCGCCTTCAAGCGCTTGTTGGACCGCGCGACGGCGTCGCCTCGTCCCGACACGGGGAAGATCCTCCTCCTCCGCGGTGAGTCCGGCAGCGGTAAGACGCATCTGGTGCGCGCATTCCGCAACGCGGCGCACGAGCAGCAACGCGGCTTCACTGGCTACATGCCCATGACGGTGGATGCGGCGCACTACGACCGCTACATCCTGTCCAACCTCATCGACTCCATCGACCATCATCCGTACGACGTGGCGAAGGGTGACGACAGCGGGATGATGCACCTGTCGAACAAGCTGATGGCCCAGTGCACCAGCCTCTTCGCACCGAACATCGAACCCAAGGAGAAGGTCCCGGAGGACGATGAGTTCCATGGCCCCGTCCGAGCAGTGGCGGACGACCTGCTCTCCGACCCCCGTTTCAGCGGCGTCGAGGTAGACCTGCTGCGCGCACTCATCTACTTCCAGCGCAGAGACCCCCGCATCAACCGGCGAATCTTCAACTGGCTGCGCTGCGAGGAGATTACCCCCGAGGACCGGAAGGTCATCGGCGATCTCGTGCCGCGAACCTCCGACGACGCGCCCGCGCGCATGATTGAGCAACTGGGTCGCGTCATGAACGCGCTCGGGTATGCGCTCGTGCTGTGCATCGACCAGATCGAAGACATCCACGACTTCGAGCACCGCCCCGAGTCGGAGAACGCATTCCGCCGGGCGATGAACACCCTGGCCTCCATTGCCGGCAAGGTCCCGAACGCCATCGTGGTCATCTGCTGCCTGACCGACTACTGGGAGAAGATGCGCGTGTTCCTCACGCAGGCCATGGTCGACCGCATCGAAAACGACCCAGACCCCGTGACGCTGGAGCGGACCGTCACCGCAGCCACCGCCCGTGACATGGTCGCGCGGCGGCTGCGCTGCCTCTACGAACAGCGTGGCGTGAAGTACCAGCCCGAGGAGCCCACTTATCCCATCCCTCCCGAAGGTTTCGAGTTGCTCGCGGGTCAGCGCGCCCGCGACGTGCTGAACCAGTGTCGTCGCTACCGCGAGAAGGCCATCGAGCTGCAGCGCCTCCCGGATACCTTCCCGCTCCCGAGCCGCGGGACGACCGCGCAACCACCTCCGCCCCCCGTCGGCGCCGACATGGACCGAGCGTGGACGGACTTCCGCACCACCTACAAGGAGAAGCTCCCCGAGGACGATTCCGACATCACCGCCCTGCTCGCGTGGGCCGTCGAGATAGGGAGCGAGGAGATGGGAGGGTCGCCTCGCTTCACTGTGAAGCCCCGCAACGGAGACGACTTGCTGGATGTGGCAGTGCACCCTTCCGGAAAGAAGCTCGTCCTCGCGCTGTGCGAGAACAAGCCGCAAGGAGGCAGCCTGGGTAAGCAGATGACCGAGGCGCTCAGTGCCGCAAGGGGAAAGACGCCGGTGCTCATCCGGACCTCCGAGTTCCCCTCCTCGACCGGGACCCGCGTGTCGGAAGCCTTGAGCAAGCTCATCCGTCAGGGCGGGCGACGTGTGGTCCTGGGGGACAGTGACCTGCGCGAACTGGTCGCCCTGCGTGACTTCCGTGCCCTGCACGTCGGTCAGGCGGCGCTCGCGGAGTGGAGCCGCACCGCGCGGCCCGTCACCCGGCTGAAGTCCATGGGGGACATCCTCGGCCTGGAGCCGCTCGGCCCTTCCCTGCCGCCCCAGGGCCCCGCGAAGGACCCGGTCGCGCGTGAGCCCGAGAAGCGCGATTCCAAGGACACCGAGGTGCCGCCTCCGCCCGCACCGCCTCCCATGCCTGTCCACGTCAAGAACGAGAACAACTTCGTTCCCCGGCAGTCAGGCCTGTTCTCGGACGCCATGGTGACGACCGCGGCGACGCCGACACCGCGCAACGCATCGAGCCCACATCCCGCGCCGACACCTCCCGCCCAGACCTCGAAGCGTCCCTCCGGGAAGGTCGCCACCGTCACGCCGCAAGCGAGCCTCCCACCCGCCGCGGGTCCGAAGATGGCGGCCTCCGCTGATGAGGACACGGACCTCCCAGCAATGAAGCCCGCGGGCAAGCTGCTGCCCGACCCGGACCCCACGCCGGTCCAGCGGCCCGAGGCCCCCGTCAACCTGGTGCGCAAGCCCCGCCCGACACCCGCGGCGGGCATCCCCGCCGTCCCGAACGTGGTGCTCACCGGCCCCCTGCGCCTGGGCGTCTCCGAGGGACTGCTCCCCCAGAACGTCATGCTCGACACCGCCGAGCTGACGAAGCACAGCGCCTTCCTCGGTGGCTCGGGCAGCGGCAAGACGACGCTCGCGCTCAACACGCTGGAGCAGCTCCTGCTCCGAGGCATCCCCGTCATCCTCGTGGACAGGAAGGGCGACCTCGCCGCCTACGCCCGCCCCGAGGCCTGGGAGGAGCCCATCGAGGACGCCACGCTGCGCGAGCGGCGCCGCCTCCTGCGTGAGCGCGTCGACGTCGCGCTCTTCACGCCAGGGCGCTCGGATGGCAGACCGCTGGCGATTCCCATCGTCCCCCAGGGCCTGGAGACGCTCCCCGCCGAGGAGCGCGAGCAGGGCGTCCAGCAGGCCGCGGATGCCATCGCCGGAATGCTCGACTACAAGACGAGCGGCAACGACAAGGCCGCGAAGGCCGTGCTCGCGCAAGCGCTCCGATTGTTGATGGGCCAGTCCTTCGGCAAGGAGGTCACCCTCGAGCTCATCCAGCAGTTCGTCATGTCGCAAGACCCCGCGCTGCTGGAGGCCACGGACGGAATCCCCACGAAGACCCACGCCAAGCTGGCCCAGGACCTCAGCGTGCTGCGCATCAATCTGCGCACGCTCTTGGCCGTGAGCGGTGAACGGCTCGACCTGGACGAACTGCTCGGGCGCGGCGTCCATGGGGTGCCCGGTCGCACGCGCTTGAGCATCATCAGCACCAAGTTCCTCGGGGACAACTCGCGCATCCTCTTCTGGGTGTCGCAGCTCCTCCTGGAGACCCACCGTTGGGCCAGCCAGCACCCGTCGCCGAAGCTCCAGGCTGTGATTCTCTTCGACGAAGCGGACATGTATCTGCCCGCGACGAGCAAGCCCGCGACCAAGGAGCCGATGGAGAGCCTCCTCAAGCGCGCGCGCTCCGCGGGCCTGGGCATCATGCTCGCCACGCAGAGCCCGGGTGACTTCGACTACAAGTGCCGGGAGAACGTGCGCATGTGGTGCGTGGGTCGGGTGAAGGAGGACAACGCCCTCAGGAAGCTCCAGCCCATGTTCACCGAGGCGCGCGTCGACGCCGACGCCAAGCTCCCCGGACAGAAGGCGGGCCAGTTCCACGTCCTGCGCGAGGGCAAAGTGCAGCAGCTCAAGGCGGACCGCTCGGCCATCAGCACGAACCAGCTCTCCGAGGACGAAATCCTCCTGTACGCGCGCAAGTCACGCGAGGCCCAGGCGAGCGACACCAAGAACACTGGAACGTCCTGAACCACCGCCGGATGCCCGTTCCGGGACTTCCTGCTAGGAAGCCCCCGGAATGAGCACCCGGCCGCTTCCGCCACCGTTGGACCGCGAGCGCTTCGATGCGCTCGTGGCCCAGGGCTTCAACCAGGTCCCCGCGTATCGACGGTGGGACATCGGTGCGCTGCGGCCCGTGGACCTGCTGCGCGCCCTCCCTCCACACCACCGCTTCCTCCTCGAGAGCACCCGCGTCAGTGAAGAGGGACGCTACTCGTTCCTCGGCGCGAGCCCTTTCCTCCGGTTCGTCGCCAAGGGCCCCCGGTGCTCCCTCGACGACGTGCCCCAGCCGACTCCTCCGCTCGACACACTGCGAGCCCTGTTCCGTCGGTGGCGCGGCCCCCGCATCGACGGGCTCCCGCTCTTCCTCGGCGGCGCCGTCGGCTTCTTCGCCTACGAGGCCAACCACTACTTCGAGAAGCTCCCCGTCCACCCTCGCGATGACCTGGAACTACCAGACATCGCCCTGTCCTTCGTGGACACATTCCTCGCGGTGGACCATCTCGAAGGACACCTGCTCGCCATCGCCACCGGCTCGGACTGGGAGGACTGCCAGCGACGTCTGGACACCCTCGAGTCCGTCGTGCGCCAGGCCGCGCCCACCCCTCCTCCCGCGCCACCTCCTCCCGACGCGCCCCTCGCGGAGCCGCGCTCCAACTTCACACAGCAGAACTACCTGGACGCGGTGGAGCGCGTGCGCGAGTACATCCGCGCCGGAGACACGTATCAGGTCAACCTCTCCCAACGCCTCGAGGTCGACTTCCCCGGCGAGCCCCTCGCGCTCTACGAGACCCTGTCCGCCACCAACCCCGTCCACTTCGCCAGCTACCTCGAGGAAGACGGCTTCCACGTCGTGAGCGCCTCCCCCGAGCGGCTGGTCCGCGTCGAGCACGGACGCGCCATCACCCGCCCCATCGCCGGCACCCGCCGCCGAGGCACCCCCGAGGAGGACGCCCGCTTCGTCCAGGAGCTGCGCACCAGCGAGAAGGAGCGCGCCGAGCACGCCATGCTCGTGGACCTGGAGCGCAACGACCTCGGCCGTGTCTGCGCCTACGGCTCCGTCGAGGTGACGAAGCTGATGGAGATCGTCGAGTACGCCCACGTCCTCCACATCGAGTCCGAGGTAACAGGACAGCTCACGCCCGACACCGAGCCGCTCGACGTGGTAGGCGCGCTCTTCCCCGGCGGGACGATTACTGGCGTCCCCAAGATTCGCACCATGCAGCTCATCACCGAGCTGGAGCCGCACGCTCGTGGCCTCTACACAGGCTCGCTCGGCTACGTGTCCTTCAGCGGCGACCTGGACCTGAACATCGTCATCCGCACCCTGCTCGTGAAGAACGGCCGCGCCTACGCACAGGTCGGCGGCGGCATCGTCCACGACTCGCAGCCTCGCCAGGAGTTCAAGGAGACGCTGAACAAGGCGCGCTCACAGCTCCTCGCCCTGCGCGCGAGCGGAGCCACGCGATGATTCTCCTCATCGACAACTTCGACTCGTTCACCTTCAACCTCGTCCAGGCGCTCGGCGCGCAGGGCGCGAAGCTGAAGGTGGTGCGCAACGACGCCATCACCGTGCGCGACATCGAGGCCCTCCAGCCCGAGCGCATCGTCATCTCCCCCGGCCCCGGGACTCCCGAGGACGCGGGTGTCTCAATCGAGGTCATCCGCGCCTTCGGCGGACGTGTCCCCCTGCTCGGCGTGTGCCTGGGCCACCAGTGTCTGGGACAGGTCTTCGGCGCGAAGGTGGTCCGCGCTCCCGTCCCCGTCCATGGGAAGACCGCCGAGGTGCGGCACGAGAACCAGGGCGTGTTCCAAGGGCTCCCGCAGCCCTTCGTCGCCGCGCGCTACCACTCGCTCGTGGTGGAGCGGGAAGGCCTGCCCGATTGTCTCGAAGTGACGGCCTGGCATGAGGGCCTCATCATGGGCATGCGGCACAAGGCGCTGCCCGCGCTGGAGGGCGTGCAGTTCCATCCCGAGTCCTTCCTCACCACCCACGGGCCACGACTGCTCGCCAACTTCCTGGCGGCTCGTCGCTGACGATACAAACGGAGCCCCACCATGTTCTCCACCGTGGCGGTGAATGGCGAAGTGAAGCGCTGGGAGGACCTGCGCTTGCACGACTTCGCGCAGGGCTTCTTCTTCGGCGCGGGCTTCTTCACCACCTTCCGCATCGAGGACGGCGCGCCCCTCTTCCTCTCCCGCCATCTGCGGCGACTCGTCGGGAGCCTCGCGGCGCACGCCGATTCCATCCGCGCGCCTGCTCCCGAGTTGCTCGAGCCCGTCTCCGTCCGTGAAACCCTGCGACGCTGCCTCGCCGCGGACCCGCTGCTCGGTCCTCGCTTCACGGGCATCGGCAAGCTGTCCGCGAGCGACGGACAGCTCCTGCTCACCTTCCGGCCCCACGCCCCCGACGCCGAGCGACTCCAGCACGAGGGACGCGCCATCGTCGCCGTGGAGCACGGCGCCTATCGTCACGGGGAGACATCTCCGAACCACAAGGGCCTGTCGTACTTCCGTCAGTTCTCACGGATGCAACAGCTCCCCGTGCTGGCCAACGAGCTGGCTCACGCGTGTGAGCTGCCCACCGCGAACCTCTTCGTCCTCCTGGACGGCGCGCTCGTCACACCGCCACTCGACGCGCCGTGCCTCCCCGGCATCATCCGCGCGGTGCTGCTCGATTCGGGTTCCATCGACGGAGTCCCTATCGTGGAGCAGGCGCTCCCCCTCGCGCGGCTCGCCGAGGTGCGTGCCTGTGTCTTCACCAACGCCGCGGTGCTGGCCACGGGAGCGCCGAGCCTCCTGGGGCACGCGCTGCCCGAGAGCCTGTCACTCGCGGCGCGGCTCCGGGAGCACATCCTGACCATGGCATCACGCGAGGGCTGAGGCAGACTGCGGCCCCATGAGCCGCACCCTCGTCATCGTGCACCGCTGGGCCGGACGTCCGAACACCGACTTCTATCCCTGGCTCGAGGAGAAGCTGCGCGAGCCTCCCGCGCTCTTCGACGACATCCTCACGCTGGACATGCCCGAGCCCGCCGCGCCCACCATCGACGGCTGGGTGTCCACGCTCACGCGCACGCTCGGCCCGGTGCCTCCGCCGTCCACGGTGTTCCTGGGCCACAGCGTGGGCTGTCAGACCCTCCTCCGCTACCTCGCCGCGATGCCCGAGGGTCACCGCGTGGAGGGCGCCGTGTTCGTCGCCGGCTGGTTCGAGGTGGACAAGACGTGGGGCTCCTTGCGCCCCTGGCTCGACACCCCCATCGACTTCGCCCGCGTGCGCGCCGCGCTGGGCCGCGCCGTCGTCGTGCTCTCCGACAGCGACCCGTTCACCTCCGACTGGCGTCGCAATCAACACCTCTGGGAGGAGCACCTGGGCGCCGAGGTCATCGTCGTCCCCGGGGGACGCCACTTCAACAATCCTCGTGAGCCCGTCATCCTCGAAGCCGTGCAATCACATTTCGGCGCACGCCCTCGATAGGACATGGAAAGCTCACACCATGGGCTCTCCTCTCGCGACCACGCCGCGCCTCCGGGCCTCCGCCCTCGTCATGCTCCTGTGCGCCTGGGGCGCGTCCGCCGAGACACCCGTGGCCCAGCAGCCGCCACCCAAGCGACGCCCGGACGCCATCTCCCCTCCCAAACCTGGGGCGCGCCGTGAGCGCGTCGCGTCGGACATCCTCGCGGAGAAGACTCCCACCAGGCCGAAGCCTCCCGCGACACGCACCCGCATCGTCATCCCCGCCGCGGACGTGCCTTCCTTCGGCGTGAAGACGGCCCTGGAGCTGGACGTGGTGTCACCCTTCCAGGCGAGCTATGTGCTCGAGGACCCTGGGACCGAGGGAGTCAAGGTGAAGCTGACCCTGCCCGCCACCGTCCCGGGCGCATCCAAGCTCGACGTGCAACACGCCAACGTCCGGGGACTCGGTCTCTACATCCCCGCGCTCTTCCAGAGCCTGAAGACCCTCGAGAGTGGCTACCGGCTCACCGCCGACGCCACGGCGCGCATCGAACGCGTGGGCGAGAGCTGCCTCTGGGTAGAGGACCCCAAGGACATCACGCACCCCTATCAGGTGGACTGCATGTACTCCGCCTCCCCCACCAGCCCCTCGTTCCTCTGCACGTTCTCGAGCCTGAACCGGAACCTCGCCCGGGCCGCGCTCGAGACCTGCCAATCCCTCACGATGCGCTAACCCGTCACGGCGCCTCGTCGGACTCCCTCTCGGAGCGGAAGCCCAGCGCCTTGGAGACCTCCACCTCCTGGAGCTCCCGCCAGCCACCCTCGGCCACGTCCAGCACCACGTCGCCCACGGCCTCGCGATGGAGCGTGAGCACCGGATGCCCCACCGCCGCCAGCATCCGCTTCACCTGGTGGTGCCGCCCCTCCGTCAGCGTCAACTCCACCACGTCCGAGGCCCGTGACTCGGCTCGCGCAGGACGCGTGAGCCCGTCCTCCAGCTCCACGCCATCCCGCAGTCGCTGGAGCGCCGACGCATTGGGCTGTCCTTCCACTTGCGCCACGTAGCGCTTGGGCAGATGCGTCTGGGGCGCCGTGCCATGGCGCACGAAGCGCTCGTCATTGGTGAAGAGCAACAGCCCCGTGGTGTCCCGGTCCAGGCGGCCCACGGCGAGCCACTCGTAGCCTCGCAAGGGCTCGGGCAGCACCGCGCGGAGGCGCTCGAACACCGTGCCCACGCCCTCCGGGTCCGTGCCGTGCACCACCGGTCCCGCGGGCTTGTGGAACATCAACACCCGCGTCGAGGCCGTCAGCGAGTGCTCGCGCCCATCGACTCGCACCGTCTGCGTCGCACTCACCGGCGCGAAGGGCTCCGTCACCACCTGCCCGTCCACCTCCACCCGGCCCGCGCGAATCGCCGCCTCCGCCTCCGCCCGAGGCATCACCCCGGCGCGCCCCAACGCCCGCATCAGCCAGTCCGAGCGGCCCTGGGCCATCGCCTCGGCGTCCCGCTTCCGCGCCGCCTCCAGCCACTTGGGGGTCCTGCTCTTGCGCGCCATGCTCTCGCCTCTTTCCTGCACCACTCCGACATCCCTTGTCTTCTTTGGAGAGCCCATGAGCCGCGCTTCCCGAGCGCGCATGGCGGACAGGCGGACGTCACCGGGCCGCCATTTGACTCCACCCGGGCCGCTCTGCCATTGCGCCGCGTGTGGCCGTCCCTCCTGAAATCGCCGCCTCGCTCCAACATCACCCGCAACCGCCAGGGCCGTCCGTCGCCTTTACCCTGAGACTGGCCGAGGCGCTGCACCGCTACGGCACTCCCTCGCACCGCCTGGAGGGGCTGATGAAGCGCGTGTCGGAGCGACTGGGACTGGAGGGCCGCTTCTTCTCCACCCCCACGTCCCTCTTCGCGTCCTTCGGCCCGCCCGAGGCGCTGCGCACCAGCCTCATCCGCGTGGAGCCCGGGGACATGGACCTGGAGCGCCTCACGCAGCTCGACATCCTGGCCGACGACGTCATCCACTCGCGCCTCACCCCCGCCGAGGGCGCGCTGCGCGTGGAGGCCATCCTCGCCCGGCCCCCGCGCTTCGGGCCCGTGCTCCAGATTCTCTGCTGGGCGCTCGCCGGAGGAGCTGGCGCCCGTCTGTTCGGCGGAGGACTGAAGGAGATGGCGGTGGCCACGGTGAGCAGCCTGCTCATCGGCATCCTCAGCGAGGTGACGCAGCGCCAGCCCACCACCGCCCGCGTGCTCGAGCCCGTGGGCGCCATCCTCTCCTCCGCGCTCGCCGTGCTGGCCGCGAGCGTCATCGGGCCGCTGTCCATCCAGGTGGCGACGCTGGCGGGCCTCATCGTCCTCTTGCCCGGCCTGACGCTGACGGTGGCCCTCAACGAGCTGGCCACGCGCCACCTCATCTCCGGCACCTCGCGCCTGACGGGCGCCGCGGTGGTGTTCCTCCAGCTGGGCTTCGGCGTCGCGCTGGGCAGCAAGCTGTCCTTGCTGCTGCCGCCGCCCGTCGCCCCGCCGCCGCCCTCGCTGCCGTCGTGGACCCAGGCCGTGGCGCTGCTCGTGGCGGGCGTCGCCATCGGCGTGCTGTTCCGCGCGCGCCCTCGGGACTGGGGCTGGATTGCCGCCGCGGGCACGTTCGCGTTCTTCGGGGCCCGCCTGGGCTCGGACCTGTTGGGGCCGCAGCTGGGCGCCTTCGTGGGGGCGCTCGCGCTGGGCATCGTGGGCAACGTGCTGGCGCGGCTTCGCAACAAGCCCTCCGTCACCGTCGTCGTGCCCGGGCTGATGCTGCTGGTGCCCGGCAGCGTGGGCTTCCGCAGCCTGTCCTCGCTGCTCGAGCGCGACGTGGTGGCGGGCGTGGACACCGCCTTCAACATGCTGATGGTGGCGGTGGCCCTGGTGGCCGGACTGTTGTCCGCCAACGCGCTGGTGCCCACGCGCAAGGTGATGTGACGCGGGCGTTCAGCGCATCCGCGTGACGTAGAGGGCCACGAGCGACAGCAGGAAGTACGGCACCAGCCCGCCCGCGCCCGCGTAGTCCTTGGCCATGCGCTGGCCGAAGAAGAGGCACACCAGCGACACGGCGGACACCAGCGCGCCGAAGAAGGCCAGCGCCGGGCTGCCCGTGGCGACGAGCGAGACGAGCCCCGCGCCGCTGAGGGCTCCGGCCGCCAGCTCCAGCAGCGTGATGACGCCGAGCATCAACGGCACCATGCCCTTCAGGGGGCTCTTGGCGAAGTGTCCGGTGAGCCAGCCCAGGTTGCCCTTCCAGTCGATGACCTTGTCCAGTCCGGACTGGAGGAAGAGGATGGCGAGGAAGGCGGCGCACAGCGCCTGGAGCAGCCACGGGGTGAACTGACTCGATTCGAATGCCGGCATGGCGGGGCACTCTAGCCGCCCAGGGCCCGGGCCCAAGTCTTCTTGCTCGTGGAGCAGGCAGCCGGCCTGGGGGGCCGCCTCCCCCTTCCCTCCCACGGAAGCCGCCCTAGCTTCACGTGTATGGCTTCCGAGCAGACCGCCCGGCGTGTGTTCACCGGCCTCATCCTGCTGTCGCTGTTCCTGTTGGCCCTGGTCATCAAGCCCTTCGCCAAGGGCATCTTCCTGGCGGCGGTGCTCGCGGGCGTCTTCTACGGGCTGCACGTCCGGCTGACGCGCAAGCTGCGGGGGCGCAAGAACATCTCGGCGGGCCTCATCTGCACGGCCGTCATCCTGGCGCTGCTGTTGCCCCTGGGCGGGCTCACGGCGTTCGTGGTGGCGGAGGTGTCCTCCGGCGCGCAGTTCATCACCAAGACGGTGCAGCAGGAGGGCGTGGAGGGGCTGGTGCAGAAGCTGCCGGGCCCCGTGCGCAAGGGCGCCGAGAGCCTGATGGAGCGGCTCCCCCTGGAGGAGCAGCAGCTGGACCAGACCATCCAGGAGCAGGTGACCACCCAGGGAGGGACGGCGGCGCGCGCGGTGACGGGGGCGGTGGCGGCCACGGGCTCCATCGCCTTCCAGACCACGATGATGCTCATCGCCCTGTTCTTCTTCCTCACGGACGGGCGGGAGCTGGTGCACTGGATTGAGAGCGTGTCGCCGCTCAGGCGCGGCGAGGCGCTGGAGATCATGCGCGAGTTCCGCAGCGTGTCCGGCGC
Organism: Myxococcus guangdongensis; assembly: GCF_024198255.1. NCBI lineage: Bacteria > Pseudomonadati > Myxococcota > Myxococcia > Myxococcales > Myxococcaceae > Myxococcus > Myxococcus guangdongensis. The sequence continues at coordinate 236,261 of NZ_JAJVKW010000015.1, read as the reverse complement.
GGTGCTGCTGTCGTCGGTGGTGACGGCGGGTGTGCAGGCATTCGCGGCGCTGGTGGGGTTCCTCATCGTGCAGGTGCCCGCGCCGCTGTTCTTCGCGGGCGTGGCCTTCTTCATGGCGCTGATTCCCGCGGTGGGCGCGGCCATCGTCGTGCTGGTCGCCGCGGCGCTGATGTTCTTCAGCGGCCACCCGTGGGCGGCGCTGTTCCTGGCCGTCTGGGGCACGGTGGTGGTGGGGCTGGTGGACAACATCGTCAAGCCGCTGCTCGCCAAGCGCGGCATGCACCAGCACGGCGCCATCGTCTTCTTCTCGCTGCTCGGCGGCCTGGCCGCGTTCGGCACGGTGGGCCTGCTGCTGGGCCCGCTCATCGTCGCCTTCTTCCTGGCGCTGGTGCGCATCCACGAGCGCGACTACGGCCGCAACCACCCGCTGCCCTCGAGCCCGCCGACGCCCGGCCCCCAGGATGGAGACACGCACTCCGCGCGGGCCACCGAGCGCGAGGGGACGCTCACGACTCCCGGCGAGAGTCACTGAGACACGACGCGACGACCAGGTTCGTCGCGTCCCTCCGTAGTCCCTCTGTCAGCCCCGCTGGGCCCCTGAGACCCGCGCCCCCTGCTGACAGAGGAAGCCCCCATGTTCCGTCGTGGCAGTCGCAGTCCCTGGATGATGTTGGCCACCGTCCTGTCCGCGAGCCCGGGCCTCGCGGGCGACACCACCAACGTCATCTCCACCGACCGCTATCCGCTCCCCGCCGTCCGTGAGAGCCGGTATCGCCACCGCATCGCCACGGAGCTGGGCGGCGGCTGGCAGACCTTCGTCGGAGACCTGCACAGCCACCCCCGGGGACACTCGGAGATGGGGGGCGTGAGCCTCAGCTACACGCCACAAATCCGGCGCGACGAGGTCCTGCTCTCCGCCTTCCGCCATGGCTACGACTTCTTCGGGACCAGCAACCACACCTCGTCCTGGGACAACTCCTACGACGAGGATGATCCCGTCGGGCAGGTGAGCCTGGAGCAGGACGCGAACGGACAGCCCGAGATGCTGACGCTCGGGGGCATGGAGAGCCACCTGGGCTCCGACCCCGAGCACCACTTCAACACCTTCAACCGCCGCATCCGGTTCAACTCGAACAGCCTCTGGAACTGGCACCACGAGATCCTCAACCACTACTCGACCGACCCGCTCCAGAGCACCCACGTCCAGCTCAACCACCCCAACGAGGACGTCTTCTTCGCGCTCCCCACGGAGCCGGACCGGCGCCGCAACGTGCGCGACGCGGTGGAGCTGGCCGAGTACAACGACAGATACTTCGAGCTGCTGCGCCGCGGCTTCCGCGTCGCGCCCGCCTCCAACACGGACTCCCACGCCACCACCCGCGCGCAGCTCGGCGAGCCCTTCACCTTCCAGCACCCGAACGGCGCCTGGGTGCTGCCCTACATCGACGAGCCTGGCGTCCCGCGCGAGAAGATTCACGGCCGCGACACCGCCCAGGGCCGCACCGGCATCGTGCTGCCTCCGGGTGAGTGGTTCGACTACGGCAACTTCCTGAGAGCGCTGCGCAACCGCTGGGTGTACCGCACGGCGCTGCCGCCGGCGTCCGGCTTCTTCATGGTCAACGGGCGGACCATGGGCTCCGAGTTCTCGCTGGCCCCGGCCGAGCGGCGGCTCGACTTCACCGTCTGGGGCACGACCAAGGACGGCACCGGCGGCGGCAACAACTGGACCAGCCTCAAGGTCTGGAACCCCTTCCAGCCGGGCGCGCCCATCAAGGAGTTCACCTACACCGACCCGGGGCTCATCGACCTGAAGCAGGTCTTCTCCCTCACCCCCTACGAGTCCATCTACGTCGTCACGATCAACCAGGCCTGGGAGAACGCCGAGGTCACGATGGCGCCCATCTGGGTGCAGAACCCCGTCGCCAAGCCCACCATCACCCTCGAGTCCTCCGCCGTCCCCCGCCATGCGGTGCCCGTGATCTTCGTCAACGGTGGAGGCGACTCGGTGGTGCTCCAGCACGCGCGCACCGGCACCGACTTCAATGGCTGGCGGACGGTGGGGACCGTCTCCAACTTCTTCATTCCGCTGGACCCCGGCGTGCTTCCGACGACGTCGCAGTGGCGTGTCGTGGACCCGCATCAGCCGGAGGTCGTCTCCAACACCGTCACGCTGACGGTGAACAACGGCATGGACGTCCGACAGCCCCACCTGCCCACCCCGCCTCTCGACGGCGTCAACGTCCAGCTCTCCTGGACCAACCCGACGCCGCTGGCCGTGGACTACTACGCCTCGCGTGACAACGGCGCGACGTGGACGAAGCTCGCGGAGTCCATCAACTCCACGACGTCCGCGTATTGGAGCTTCTACACGGGCGGCTGGGGCGGCTCGAACGTGATTCTCAAGGTGGTGGACCGCGCCGACCCCGGTCACTTCGGCGTCACCCTGCCTTTCTTCGTCTCGCCCGAGGTGCAGCTCAAGATTCCCGCGACATCCAGTAACGCGACCGTCAACGCCATCGCGGCGTTCACGGTGACGGACTCGGACCTGGGCTCGTGCTGGTGGACAACCAGCGGCAACGAGCAGTCCGTCTACATCGACCTGGGCCAGGAGCACCTCGTCAAGCGGATGGAGGTGCTGTTCGGGAGCGAGAACCCACCGAGCTGGTACATGGGCACCAGCCACAACGGGAGTACCTGGAGCATGCATGACAGCGGCTCGCTGTCGTACTCGCCGAACCAGACGCTCATGAAGGACTACACGAACCGCACCGGCGGCGGCCTGACGGCGCGCTACATCCGGTTCTACGTGGCGGGCAACTTCCCCGGCCTCACGAGCGGGTCGCGGGTCTGCGACATCCGCCTGTACCGCTGACCGACCCGCGCCCCCTCTTCACACCGAGGGGGCGCGGAGCCTCATCAGAACGCTGCGCCGCTCGCGCGCCGGCCCGGCGAGGACGTCAGGCTGGACAGGCTGGTGTGCAGCACGAAGGTGGCGGCCGGGCCCAAATCCGGGCTGCGGTTCGCGGAGACACCGTCCGTGCCCGCCATCGCCGAGGACAGCACCGCCGTGTCCACCACCGTGCCGGACGCGTTCTTCACCGTCACGGTGTCACCGCTGTTCGACAGGCCCAGCGTGCTGGTGGACGCGGCCACCGCGTTGGGCGTGCCCGAGGGGATGCCCGACGCGCCACCGAACACCACGATGACGCCGCCCGCCGGCACCGTCGTCCCGCTGGCGAAGGTGTGCCGCACGCTCGCCGCGTCGGACACCGTCCACCCCGCGATGCTCAGCGCCGCCGTGCCCGTGTTCACCAGCTCCACGAACTCGCCATTCACGTCCGAGCCCGCCTCGTTCACCAGCACCTCGTTGATGAGCAGCGTCCCGGTGCCGCCCCCACCGCCCGTGGAGATGGAGAAGGCCGCGTCGCTGGTGTCCGTGATGCTGGAGTTGGACGTGTCCGTCACCCGCACGCGCGCCGCAGTGCTCGCGGTGGTGGGCAGCGTCCAGGCGAGGCTCCCCGCCGAGGCCGACGTGCTCGACGACAGCGTGGTCCACGTGCTGCCGTTCAGCGTGTACTCCACCCGCACGTTCGACACGCCCGAGGACGTCCAGGAGATGGAGCGCGCGCTGCCCGTCGTCCAGCTCTCACCGCCGTTGGGCGACGTCACCGTCAGGCTGGAGGACGCCGCGTCCCCGGGGATGAGGAAGTCCTTGATGACGCCCATGTGCTGCATGCCGGACGCGCCGCTGTCGCCCGAGAGCGCCGGGGACAGCTCGCCGATGGGCGAGTACACGCGCGTGTCCACCACCAGGCCGTTGGCGAACGAGCTGCCGCCGATGACCACCGCCGTCTGGTACGGCCGCAAGTCGCTGTCCACCAGCACGTGGTCATACGGGCTGTTGCGGCCCGCGTTGGTGTTGGTGTTGCCATTGCGGTCCGCGGGGTACGGGCTCGCCGTGTTGACCACCTGCGACAGGGTGCCGAAGGCCGACTCGGAGCGGCTGCCCGTGTTCAGGTCGCCGCCAATCACCAGGTAGTCCCCCGCGGGGATGTTGGCCTGGATGCGGCTGACCAGGCTCACCGCCTCCGTGTTGCGCGTGCTGGCGTTCGCCGTCAGCAGGTGCACGCTCACCGCCCACAGGTCCTTGGGCCCCGGGATGTCGATGCGCGCCCAGGCGAAGTCGCGGTTGCTGACCTGCGGGTCGTCCCACTCGCCCGAGGCGATGATGGGATAGCGGCTGATGATGCCATTGGGAATCTGCGCGCCGGACTCGCGGTAGTACGAGAAGCCCGGCCCGAAGGCCGTGTCCACGAAGCTGCGGATGTCGGCGGCGGAGTCCGTCTTGTAGTTGAACTCCTGAATCATCACGATGTCCGCGTCCGTGCCCTGGAAGATGCGCAGGCCGTGGCCCGGGTCGTAGTCCTGCCCGTTGCCACTGGAGAGGTTCGCCGCCATCAACCGCAGGCGCACGTTGGCCAGCTCGTCCTGGCGCTCACCGAGCGACGCGTCCTCGGAAGGCGCGTCCGACAGGGGCGCCTCGCCACCGCAGGCGGCGAGTCCCAAGAAGAACACCATGAGCCAGTGGCGCCATGACGACAGCGCGCGCGTCGAGACTGCGAGAGGGTTTCGCACGAGGTCCAGTCCTGCTCCCGCCTGGGGAGCGGTTGAGGGTCGGCAACGAATGCTGAACGGGTGGTCCAGACAGGCTTCGCCTGGAACCACGGCCTCAACTTACCTTCCCGGACCCACGGGAAAACCTGCGAAACACGATTGAAACATGACGAGACGTCGCCCTACAGGGCAGCCGCGGTGGACAGGGCGACGAACGCGTAGCGCAGGCCCTTGCCCAGCGTGACGAAGATGACGAACGGCAGGGGCCTGACGCCCACCATGCCGCCGGCGATGACGAACGCGTCACCGACGATGGGCATCCACGACATCAGCAGCGCGGGCGCGCCCCAGGTGCGCAGCTTCGCCTCGACGCGCTCCATCCGGGGCCCCTCCTTCTCACGGCGGCGCGCATACCAGCGCCCCAGCGCCCCGCCTCCACCGCGCGCCACCCACAGCCCCAGCAGGTAGAGCGACACCGCGCCCAGCACGTTGCCCACGGTGGCCACGCCCGTGGCGAGCATCGGCGGGGCGCCTCCATAGATGAGCGCGGCGAGCAGCGCCTCGGAGGGCACCGGCACCACCGAGCCCGCGAGCATCGCGACGAAGAAGAGGCCCGGGAGCCCCCAGGCGGAGAGGAACGAGGCGTCTGGCATGGAGAGGTGGGTGCGGAGCGCCCCGGCAGTGTGCCATGCGCACACGGGGGCACGCAGCCTCCGCGTCCAACCCGCCTGCTCCCACCCGCGGTGAGTCCCGGACCCGCAGGAACTGCGCACCCGCCCGAAGGCGCGCAGGAAATGCACGGCGTCGGGGTGGTTGGCACCTCGCTCCCCGAGGGAGGACGGGCGTCGGCGCAGGCCTTGCTACGGGAAGGAAACATCACCTCACCGTGAAGGAACTTCGTGTCATGAGCAGCAGCGACCATCCCGCACCGGGCCTGAGCAACGACCTGCGAATCGTCCCCGTGGAGATTGCTCCCGAGACGTTCTGGGTGGGCAAGCGGGAGCCGGGCAACATCTTCTACGCCAACCCCTATCTGAGACGCTTCCGGGGGACGGACGCGAAGACGCAGAGGACCTCGGAGTTCAACCTCCTCATCGACCCGGGCTCGAGCAGCGACTTCTCCACCATCCACACCAAGGTGACGTCGCTCATCGGAGGGATGGAGCGGTTGTCGGCCCTGTTCATCAACCACCAGGACCCGGACGTGGGCTCGTCGGCGAGCATCATCTCCGCGCGGTATGCGCCTCGCGCCGGAATCCTGTGCTCGGAGGACACCTGGCGGCTCATCGTCCACCAGAACCTGCCGCGCAACCGCTTCATCGCCACCGAGAAGTTCGCGCAGGGGCTGAGCGTCCCCACCGGGCACAAGCTGTTGCCGGTGCCCTCGCCCTTCTGTCACTTCCGGGGCGCGGTGATGCTCTACGACCCGCAGACGCGCGTGCTCTTCACGGGCGACTTGTTCGGCGGGCTCACGGACGCGAACGCGAAGGGGCTGTACGCGGACGAGTCCGACTGGGCGGGCATCCGCGCGTTCCATCAAATCTACATGCCGGTGAACGCGGCGCTGGCGCGCACGGTGGCCACCATCCGCAAGCTCACGCCCGCGGTGGAGATCATCGCGCCGCAGCACGGACGCGTCATCCGGGGGCCGCTGGTGCAGCAGTTCCTGGAGCGGATGGAGCGGCTGCAGGTGGGCCTGGACATCATGGACGAGGCCCAGGACAAGACGCACATCCAGGCGTGGAACGCGGTGGTGGACCGCGTGCTGGCGCTCGCGCGGGGCTACCTGGGCGATTCGGTGGACGTGAAGCTGGGGGCCAGCGAGGAGCTGTCGGACACGTCGACGTTCGAGGGCAACCGCCTGGTGGTGAACCGCCTGGGCAAGTGGACCGTGGAGCACGTGGTGGACGTGCTGTGCAAGGGTGAGCCGCCGGAGATCGCGGGCCCCATCATGGTGGAGGCCACCAGCGCGGCGGCGGAGTACAACCTGCCCACGCCGCACCTGGACATCGAGGGCGCGGGAGCCCCCTCGCACATCTCGCTGCTGGACCCCTGAGCCGCGGCACGGGCCAACGGACACCGAGAGGGAGGCGCGGTGGGCTCGACGGAAGATGACGCCGGGGGTGTGGTGTACCTCGGCGGCGTGCAGGAGACGAAGGCAACGGGCGGCACGACGCCGCCCCCGACGCCCGAGCTGTCATGGGGTCCCGCGCCGGTGACGCCTCCGCCCCCAGTGTCACTGGGCGAGACGTTGCGCGCGTCGACGCCCGTGTCCCCGCACGGGACGCTGCTCCAGGGAGTCCCCACGCCCGCGCCGCTCCCCGCGGCGATGGTGCGGGGGCTCGTCCCGGGACAGGTGGTGGCGAAGCGCTACCGCGTGGAGCGCTGGCTGGGCGCGGGTGGGAGTTCCACGGTGTACGAGGCGCACGACCTGCTCGAGCGGCATCGCGTGGCGCTCAAGGTGCTGGCGACGCCGCACGCGGACGCGGCGACGGTGGCCAGGTTCCGACAGGAGGTGGAGCACGCGCGGGCGCTGGAGCACGTGAACATCCTGCGTGTCTTCGATGTGGGCCTGGATGGGGAGCGGCACTTCCTCACCGTGGAGTTGTTGGACGGGATGGATTTGCGCCAGCGGATGATGGAGCGGCGCCCCACGCTCGCGGAGGCGCTGCGCTGGCTCACGCACGCGGCCGTGGCGCTGGAGCACGCGCATGGCCGGGGCGTGCTGCATCGGGACGTGAAGCCGGCGAACCTGTTCATCACGCGCGGCGGGGTGTTGAAGCTGATGGACTTCGGCCTGGCGAAGAGCGCGCACGTGGCCGGGACGACGGCGCAGGGGACGGTGCTGGGGACTCCCGAGTACATGGCGCCCGAGCAGGTGATGGGCAATCCGCCCGTGTCGTCCGCGACGGACCTGTATGCGCTGGGCATCGTGGCGTACGAGCTGCTCACGGGGCAGCTGCCCTTTCGTCACACAGACCCCGTGCCGCTGATGTTCCTGCATGTGCAGCAGGCGCCGGTGCCGTTGACGACGCTGCGGCCGAACCTGCCAGGGCCGTTCGAGCGGGTGGTGCTGAAGCTGTTGGAGAAGCGCCCCGAGGACCGCTACGCCAGCGCGGCGGAGCTGCGCTCGGCGCTCGCGAAGCTGTGGCCGTTCGCGCTCAAGGAGTCGAGCTGAGCGCGGAGGCGCGCGCGTCGAGGGCGAGAAGGGAGCTCTGAATGGGCGCACGCGCCGAGCAACGACGCCGCGCCGCGAGGAGACGCTCACGCGCGTGAGCGAGCCTGGGCGAAGGGCACACCCGCCCTGAGCTTTCGCGTGCGCTCAGGCCTCGCTCGTGGACTTTCCGGGAGCGGCCACCGCGAGCCCCAGGGCGACGACACCGGCGAGCGCGCCCGCGATGGCGAACTGCAAGGCGAAGTGGCCTCGGGCCAGCGCCAGCGCGGCCACCGTCAGCGAGCCACCCAACAGGCGCGTCGCGTAGAGGCTGCTGGTGACGATGCCCCGATGATGCCACGGGGCTCGCGACTGCGGGCCGATGAGCGACGTGCTCGCCGCAGGGCCCAGCCCCATGCCCAGCACCGCGAGCGAGACCAGCGCCGCGGACGTGCCCCAGCCATACGCGGCCGTCAGCGCGAGGAGGCCCGCCCCCGTCGCCGCCACCGCGAAGCCCACGCCCGCGCTCAGTCGCATGCCTCCGCGCACCAGCAATTTCACGCCGAAGGTCGACCCCACGGACCACCCCAACAACATGGGCAGCAGCGTCAGTCCGGCGACGATGGGTGTCTGTCCGCCCTGCTCCGTCATCCACAGCGGCACCCACGCGGCCATGCTGTAGAGCAGCGCGCCGCCGGCGATGCCTCCCGCGACGCCGCTGAGCACGGTGCGGTCCTTCACCAGCTCCATCGGCAGGAGGGGCGCGGGGGATTTGCGCTGCTGGAACACCAGCCCCGCGCCCAGCACCACCGCGCCCAGGAGGCACAGCCAGCGCAGCTCCGCGTGCCCTGGCTCCAGCGAGAACAGGAGCATCGCGGCGGAGGTGCCCGCGAGCACGGGCCCCCAGCGGTCCAGCTTCACGTCCGTGCGGCGCGGCGGGTCTCGATAGGAGAGATACAGGAGCAGCGCGGCGAACAGCCCCACCGGGACGTTCACCAGGAACACCCACCGCCACGACGCGTGCATCACCAGCCAGCCGCCGATGAGCGGGCCCACCGCGTTGCCCGCGCCCCACGCGCCGGTGAACAGGCCCTGCACGGCGGCGCGCTCGCGCAGCGTGTAGAGGTCCGCGCTGATGGTGAGCGTGGTGGGCTGCAGCGCACCGGCTCCGAGCCCCTGCAGCACCCGGAAGGCGATGAGCGCGTGCACGGAGTCGGCGAGCCCGCACAGCGCGGAGCCGACGAGGAACAACCCCATGCCGGCGAAGAAGACGGGCTTGCGGCCGAGCCGGTCCGCCAGCTTGCCGGAGATGAGCACGCCGACGGTGGAGGCGAAGAGGAACGCGGAGAACACCCACGAGTAGAGGTGCTGGCCGCCCAGCTCGCGGGTGATGGTGGGCATGGCGCTGGTCACCACCGTGCCCTCGAAGGCACTGACCACCAGGGCCAGCAGCACCGCTCCGGTCGCCGTCCGCCTCGCCACGCCGGGCCGAGCGGAGGACACCGGCTCTACCGACACACCGCTTCCATCCATTCCGAACATGTAACCGGGGGCTGGCCATGCGAAAATCGCAACTTCCGCATAGACTTCTTGCGCAATCCGCATGACCCGAGACCAGCTCCAGGCCTTTCTCCGAGTGGCACAAGAGGGGCGCCTCTCTCCGGCGGCCAAGGGCCTGGGCTTGTCCCAGTCCGGCCTGTCCCGGCAGCTCCAGGCGCTCGAGGCGGAGCTGGGCACCCGGCTGCTCGTCCGCACGCCCGCTGGCGCTGTCCTCACGGACGCGGGCGAACGCTTCCTGCCTCATGCCCGGCGCGCCCTGGATGCACTGGCCGCGGGCAGGTCCGAGCTGGAGCGACTGTCGGGAACACCTCGCGGCGCCGTGTCGCTCGGGACGTTGCACACGGTGGGCGCGTACCTGCTGCCGGACATCATCCCGACCTTCGCGCGGCGATTTCCCGAGGTGCGTCCCCGGCTCAGCGAGGGCATGAGCACGGTCCTCGAGGACAACGTGGTCCGAGGCGTCCTGGACCTGGCCATCGTGTCGTTACCCGTGCGTCACACGGACCTGGTGGCGCAGAAGTTGTGGGAGGAGGTGCTGGTGCTGGCGGTGCCTCGTGGACATCGCCTCACGAAGAGCACCCGGCCGCTGGCACTGGCGGACGTGGTGGAGGAGACGTGGGTGGTCATCCCCAGCATGAGCGGGACGCGGGCGCTGGAGGCGGAGTGCGAGGCGCGCGGGGTGACGCCGAGGCTCGCGCTGGAGACGGACAACGCGGAGGCGATGCGGCGCATGGTGGAGCGCGGCCTGGGTGTGGCGCTCATCCCGGAGCTGATGGCGCGGGACCATGAGTCTCGCGGCTTCGACGTGGTGCCGCTGCCGAAGAGTGGGTTGAAGCGACAGGTGGCGCTCGTGCATCGGGGCGAGGGCTACCTCACCGCGGCGGCGCGCGAGCTCAAGTCGTTCATCGTGGAGAGTGTGCGAGCGATGCCCGAGCCCTGGGGAGGAGGCAAGCGCACGGCAGCGGCCTCGGGCCCTCGGGTGAGGTAGCTTGCGAGCCGGCCAGCACGTCCATGTGGGCGAGAGAGGAGTTTCATGCCGCTGAAGGTGATGACGTTCAACGTGTTGCAGGGAGGCGAGGAGCGGTTCGACGACATCGTCACCTTCCTCGCCCGGAACGCACCGGACGTCCTGGTGCTCCAGGAGTGTCTGGGCTGGGACGACGGCGGGAGGTTGCGTCGGGTGGCGGAGGCGCTGGACGTGCCGCAGGACGAGGCGCACCTGGTGTTGGGACAGTCCCGCTCCAGGCCCAGCGGGCGGTGCTACCACGTCGCGGTGGTGAGCCGCCCTCCCCTGCGCTCGCTGCGCATCCACAATGACCGGCACTTCCTGGGTCACTGCATCGTCGAGTGCGAGCTGGAGGCCAACGGCCCGGTGACGCTGTTCGGCACGCACTTCGACGCGCACCACGAGAAGCTGCGCTACGTGGAGGCGCGGTATCTGCGCTCGTTGCTGGACGCGTCCCGGTTCCGCGAGGGGCAATATCTGTTGGTCGGTGACCTCAACTCGCTGTCGCGCAGGGACCCGTATCCGGTGGACCTGGAGGACCGGCTGCGACGGGCGGGCACGGACAAGTACGGCCATCCACCGCGCTTCGACGTCATCGACGACATCGAGGACTACGGCTGGGTGGACACGCTGCCGACGCGGGCCGCGTCGACGCGCTGGGTGACGGCGCGACGCAACCGGGGCGGCGTCACCATCGACTACCGCACGGACTATGTCTTCGCCTCGCCACGCATGGCGGAGCGACTGGTCTCCGCGGAGGTCATCGACGTGGGCGACACGTCCGACCACAACCCGCTGGTGGCGACCTTCCGATAAGAAACCAGGCTGGGAGAACACCATGTCCGGGGGGACATCCATGACGAAGCGCGGGTGGTGGGTTGCGCTGCTGCTCCTGCTTGCCAGCTGTGCGTCGGCACCTGCCGTCCACGCGGAAACTGTCGAGCTGTCGCTCGAGGAGGAATCCGCGGAGGACTGCCGCGAGGCGGCGGAAGACGACGGGGATGAGGGATGTGTCACCATCGCGTGCGAAGACGGCACGTGTGGGCTCTACCGGTGCGAGGACGTCGCATCCGCTGCGGTGGCATTCCGCACAGGCGCCCCCGCCGCACCGATGGCAGGCATGGGCAACTCGCCACAACGGTACTGGGGCGCTGCCCAGGTGTTGCCGGGCCGCGAGCCCGTGCTCGTCTTCCGGAAGGAGCGCCCCGAGGAGCTACCGAGTCAGAAGGACCTCCGGAAGGCGAGAAAGGAGTGGGAGCAGGCCACGAAAGAGAAGCACCACATCTTCCCCCGGGCATTCGCGGACTACTTCGCGTCCCGCCAGATCAACATCCACGAGTACGTCCTGACCATCGACGTGAAGCGGCACAAGGAGATCCACGGTGGTGGGCATGGTGCCCCGTGGAACGCGGACTGGCTCCAGTACATCACGCAGGTGGAGCGAGAGGCCAACCTGGAGGGCGGGCCCAGGCCCGCGGAAGTGCGGCAGCGGCTCTTCGACTTTGGAGGGCTCATGGTCCAGCGCTATCGTCTCGTGGGGATGCCGATGACGTACTGGCAGCAGCTCACCGCCAACATGCGAATCGCCGAGGACTGATGCGCTACTTCAGCCTGGCCCCCATCTTCGACCTGGGTGACACGCGATGGCGTTGGAGTCTCAACGCGAAGCGCCGGTGGGTATTACCCGGGACGGAGTGTCCTCAATGTCATGCCGGGCCTGCGCTCGGAATCGACTACCCGAGCGTCGACTTGTCCGGCCTGCCCGAAGAACGGCAGTACCGGAAGGCAAGGTTCGCCCCTTGGAACGAGTACGCGCCCCTTCAGGACCGCGTCCTACCGCTCCTCCCAGCAGGCGCTGCTCCCCGCTCGGGAATGGGAATGGGGCCACTGGTAGGAAAGGTCCGAGGACGCCCGCCCCCCGTCGCGATGGACATGCCCTGGCGTCTCTTCGCCCAGCCCGAGGGCTTCGAGCGATTGCTCGCCGCTGGGCTGCGCGGCATCACTCCGATTCCGACGGCCATGACGGCAGCGCGTGATGTACCACCGCTGCTCGAGCTCGAGCTCCAGTCCGGGGGCAGCTTCGCACCGGAGTGCGGCGTTGCTCCTCCAGGGGCACCATGCACCGTCTGCGGAGTCGAACGTCTGGTAGTAGCGCCGAAGAACTGGTGGCTCGATCCCGCCGAGAACTCGTCTTCCCTGGACCTCTTCCGCTTTCGTTGGGACCCCGCGATGACCGTCGTGAGCGAGCGCTTCGTGGAAGTGCTCCGCTCCCTGGGCGACACCGGCATCCAGGTCAGGGAAGTTCCCACGACCGAGCCATCCGCGACTGGCGCGCACCCGTAGCGGGAGAAGACCTCCACCTCATCGTCACGCCACGCCTGTACCGCACCGTTCCAGAAGTTGGTAAACCTCCACGCGCATGGCGCGAATGGACAGCTTCGTGGAGTACACGGTCGAGTTGTTGGAGAAGCTCGGCCCGGTGCAGGCCCGGCGGATGTTCGGCGGCTGGGGGCTGTACTTCGGCGGCCGGATGTTCGGCCTCATCGGCGACGGTCAGCTCTACTTGAAGACGGACGAAGTCTCCCGACCGGAGTTCCAGGCCGCGGGCTGCCGCCCCTTCGTCTGGGAGGGCGGGGGCCAGCGCATCGAGATGAGCTACTGGACGCCGCCCGCCGACGCCAGCGATGACGCCTACGCGCTGCTGCCCTGGGCCCGCCGCGGCGTCGACGCGGCGACCCGGGCCGCGCTGAAGAAGGCGCCGAAGAAGAAGGCGGCCGCGAAGAAGACTCCAGCGGAGCCCGCGAAGAAGACCGCCGCTCCACGCAAGGCCACCAAGACTCCGGCGAAGAAGGCTCCCGCCCAAAAGCCCTCGGCGACGAAGAAGCCCGCCGCGAAGAAGACCTCCACCGCGCGCAAGGCGAAGCCTTCGTCCCGCCGTCGGTAAAGCCCGCTCAGGCGGTCTGGATGTCCGCCGCCGTCTGCAACCCCAGCTCGGCGACGGAGACCTCGCGCATCCTGAACTTCTGCACCTTGCCCGTCACCGTCATCGGGAACGCGTCCACGAGCTTCCAGTAGCGGGGAATCTTGAAGCTCGCGATGCGCCCGGTGCAGTGCTTCGTCAGCTCCTCCGTCGTGAGCGACACGCCGGGCTTCGCCTTCACCCAGGCCATCACCTCCTCGCCGTACTTCACGCTCGGCACGCCGATGACCTGCGCCTCGCTCACGCCCGGGTGCGTGTGCAGGAACTCCTCCACCTCGCGCGGCGAGATGTTCTCCCCGCCCCGGATGATGAGGTCCTTGATGCGGCCGACGATGCGCACGTACCCGTCCGCGTCCATCGTCGCCAAATCGCCCGTGTGCATCCATCCCGCACGGTCCACCGCCTTCGCCGAGGCCTCCTCGTTCGCCCAGTACCCCAGCATCACGCTGTACCCGCGCGTGCACAGCTCCCCCGCCGTCCCGCGTGGCACCACCTCGCCCGTCTCCGTGTGGACGACCTTCACCTCCAGGTGCGGATGCACGCGCCCCACCGTGGACACGCGCTTGTCCAGCGGGTCATCCAGCGAGCTCTGCGTGGACACCGGTGACGTCTCCGTCATGCCGTAGCAGATGGTCACCTCGCGCATGTTCATCCTCGACTGCACCTGCTTCATCACCTCCACCGGACACGGCGAGCCCGCCATGACACCGGTGCGCAGCGTGGAGAAGTCGAACTCACCGAAGCGCGGGTGGTCCAGCTCCGCGATGAACATGGTCGGCACGCCGTACAGCGACGTGCACCTCTCCGCCTGCACCGCCTGCATCACCGCCAGCGGCTCGAAGGCCTCGCCCGGAATCACCATGGTGGAGCCGTGCGACGTGCAGGCCAGGTTGCCAATCACCATGCCGAAGCAGTGGTAGAACGGCACGGGGATGCAGACCCTGTCCGCGGGGCCGTACTTCAGCGCCTCGCCGATGAAGTACCCGTTGTTGAGCACGTTGTGGTGCGACAGCGTGGCGCCCTTGGGGAAGCCCGTCGTCCCGGACGTGTACTGGATGTTGATGGGGTCATCGAACTGGAGCGACGCCTCGCGCGCCTCCAGCGTGTGCCCGCTCACGTGCTTCGCGTTGGACAGGAGCAGCTCCCAGTCCTCGTCCAGCACCAGCGCCACGCGCAGCTCGGGACAGCGCGGACGCACCTCCTCCAGCATCGACTTGTAGTCCGTCTGACGGAAGCCCTTGGACAGCAAGAGCACGCTGGTGCCGGACTGGTTGAGCGAGTACTCCAGCTCCGCCGTGCGATAGGCCGGGTTCAGGTTGACCAGGATGGCGCCGATGCGGGCCGTCGCGTACTGCGTCACCACCCACTCGAAGCGATTGGGAGACCAGAGCCCCACCCGGTCCCCCTTCTCCACGCCCATGGCCAACAGGCCCTTCGCCACCTGCGTCGTCGTGTCCCACAGCTCACGGTACGTCGCCCTGTAACCCTGGGAGACGACCACGAGCGCCTCGCCCTCCGGGTTCCGCTCCACCGTCCGCCGCAGGTTCTGCCCGAGGGTCTCTCCGAGCAGCGGGGTGGAACTGGTGCCATGCACATACGAGGGAGGCAGTGGGCTCATGCCGTCATCGTCACGCCGCCAGCCACGGTGGGCAAGCATCACCGTCCCCGCTTGCACACTCTCCATCGTTGCGCAGAAATTGCGCGGCACCTCACCGGGCCGTCGAGCGGGCTCTCCGTCCCTTCACCGCGCCGCGCCGCGAGTCGCGTCGCTTCACCTGGACAACACGGGCCTTCTTCTTCTTCGCGACCCGAGGCCGAGGCACCGCGTCGACACCCTGGCACTCCGCGCAGAAGAACAACCCGCGTGCCGCCAGCTCCCGTCGTCGCACCTTCGCGCCACAGCGAGGACAGGGCTGTCCCTCGCGGCCATACACACAGAAGCGCTCCGCGCGCTTGCGCCCCGCCACACCCTCCGGCACCGGCGGCGCCCCCGGCGTGACGATGTGCCCGTCCCGCGACGCGTCCAACAAGAGCCGCTGGAGCACATCCCACAGCCGCGCGAAGTCCGCCTCGCTCAACACTCCCGCCGGCAGCAACGGCGGGAGCCTCGCCAGGAACAGCGCCTCCGCCCGGAGGATGTTGCCCACGCCGGACAGCCGCTCCTGGTCCAGCAGCGCGAGCGCCAGCGGCATCCGGCCCCGACACAGCTTCTCGCGCGCCCGCTCGGGCGAGGACTCCGGGCGCAGCGGGTCCTCTCCGAGCTTCGCGCGCAGCGTCGCCTCGTCCTTCGCCGTCAACAGCTCACAGGCCTGCGGTCCGGACAGGTGCAGCGTGGCGTGGGGCGAGGACAGCCGCAGCCGACAGGCGGGGGACGGCGCCGGCGCGTCGCTCCGGAAGTGGCGGATGTTCCCGAACAACCCCAGGTGCACGTGCAGCCGCACCTCGCCCTCGAAGCGATAGAAGAGGTGCTTGCCGTGCGCCTCCACCGCCTGGAGCACCCGCCCGGACAGCACGCGCGCCCCGTCGCCGAAGCGCCCCTGCGGGGAGTCCGCCGTGAAGCGCCGGCCCGACAGCCATCGGCCATGGACCCGCGCCACCCGGTGGATGATGTTCCCTTCTGGCATCCCCCTGGGTAACCCCCGGCCCTTCCAGGCGCCAAGGCCCCCCAGCCCCCCGTCCGGGGACCAGCCGGGGCAGCGCCCCTGTCCACTGGCATTCGCCCCAGCGCCGAATCGGGAGATCCCCTGGTGCGCGGTCACCACGCACCGCATTAAAAGGGGGAGGTTCATGGAAGACTCAAACGCCAGGCTGGTCGCCGCGCTGCTGGAGGCCCGACAGCGCCACTGCTTCCCCCCCGACGTGCGGCGGGCGGCTCCCGAGTTCGTCGGACAGGTGCTCGGACTGCTGTTCCCCCACTTCGCCGAGCGCCTGGAGTGTACCGCCGCCGCCGTGCGCCGGGACGTCACCACCGTGGAGGCCAGCCTCCACCGCCTGCGCGAGACGCTCGCCCCGCTCTACCCCGACATCAACGCCAGCATCCCCACCCGCTTCATGGAGCGGCTGCCGGAGCTCTACGACTGGCTGCGACAGGACTCGCAGGCCATCTTCGAGGCCGACCCCGCCGCGCGCTCCGTGGACGAGGTCATCCTCACGTACCCGGGCTTCCTCGCCATCGCCATCTTCCGCGTGGCCAACGCACTGCACGTGCTCGGCTTCCCGCTGCTGCCGCGGCTGCTCACCGAGCACGCGCACCAGCGCACCGGCGTGGACATCCACCCGGGCGCCACCATCGGCCGCAGGTTCGTCATCGACCACGGCACGGGCGTGGTCATCGGCGAGACGACGCTCATCGGCA
This sequence comes from Myxococcus guangdongensis, assembly GCF_024198255.1. Taxonomy (NCBI): domain Bacteria; kingdom Pseudomonadati; phylum Myxococcota; class Myxococcia; order Myxococcales; family Myxococcaceae; genus Myxococcus; species Myxococcus guangdongensis. Next base: position 219,592 of record NZ_JAJVKW010000015.1, on the reverse strand, counting down.
ACAACGTCACCGTCTACCAGGGCGTCACGCTGGGCGCGCTCATGGTGGAGAAGGCCCTGGCCGACAAGAAGCGCCACCCCACGCTCGAGGACGACGTGGTGGTGTACGCCAACGCCACCATCCTCGGCGGGGAGACGGTGGTGGGGCGAGGCAGCATCGTCGCCGGCAACGCGTGGCTCACGCAGACCATCCCCCCCAACTCCGTCGTCACCCGCCGCAGCGAGATTCGCCCCCGTGGGGCCGACGGCGCCATGGACGCCATCGAGTTCCACATCTGAACGCTCCCGAAGCACCCACCGCGCAGCCCCCGACGAGGCCCGACATGAAGGCGAACAACATCCTGGAGACCATCGGCAACACGCCGCACGTGCGTATCAACCGGCTGTTTCCGTCTCGCGTCACGGTCCACATGAAGCTCGAGCGCGCCAACCCCGGCGGCAGCATCAAGGACCGCATCGCGCTCGCCATGATTGAGGACGCGGAGAAGCGCGGCATCCTCAAGAAGAGCAGCATCATCATCGAGCCCACCAGCGGCAACACCGGCATCGGCCTGGCCATGGTGGCCGCGGTGAAGGGCTACAAGCTGGTGCTCGTCATGCCGGACTCGATGAGCATCGAGCGCCGCCGCCTCATGTCCGCCTACGGCGCCACGTTCGAGCTCACCCCGCGCGCGCAGGGCATGAAGGGCGCCATCGCCCGCGCCAAGGAGCTCGTCGAACAGGTGCCCGACGCGTGGATGCCCCAGCAGTTCGAGAACGAGGCCAACATCGAGGTGCACAAGCGCACCACCGCGCAGGAAATCCTGAAGGACTTCCCGGACGGGCTCGACTACCTGATTACGGGCGTGGGCACGGGCGGCCACATCACCGGCTGCGCCGAGGTGCTCAAGCAGCACTGGCCCAAGCTGAAGGTGTTCGCGGTGGAGCCCACCAAGTCGCCCGTCATCAGCGGCGGCCAGCCCGGCCCCCACCCCATCCAGGGCATCGGCGCGGGCTTCATCCCCAAGAACCTGCACACCAACGCCCTCGACGGCGCCATCCAGGTGAACGAGGAGGACGCCGCCGAGTTCACCCGCCGCTCCGCGCGCGAGGAGGGCATCTTCGTGGGCATCTCCTCCGGCGCCGCGCTGGCCGCCGTGAATCAGAAGCTGGGCGAGATGCCCGACGGCAGCCGCGTGCTGTGCTTCTGCTACGACACCGGCGAGCGCTACCTCTCCATCGAGACGCTCTTCCCCGCGCAGCAGTAGGCGCGATTCAGCCGCCGTAGCCCTTCACCAGCTCCACCAGCCGGTCCATCTCCTCCGGCAGGTTGTAGAAGTGGGGGGACAGCCGGATGCGGCCCCGGCGCACGGAGTGGGCGACGTGGTGCTCGGCCAGGTACGCGCCGAGCGCCCGCACGTCGGCCCCGGGTGGCAGGAAGGTGAGGATGCCCGCGCGCAGCGCCGGCGTGGGCCCCACCTCGCAGCCCAGCTCGACGAGGCCCTTCTCCAGGCGCGCGAGCAGCTCCTTGATGCGCGCCTCGATGTTCTCCACGCCCACCTCCTGGAGCAGCTCCAGCGCGGCGCCCAGCGCGTAGAGGCCGGGGTAGGAGGCGCTGCCCTCCTCGAACTTGCCAGCGTCCGGGCGCAGCTCGAAGTGGGTGCGGTTGAAGTTCCACGCGTCCGTGGTGCTGCGCCACCCCACGAGCACGGGGCGCACCCTCGGCAGCACCTCCTTCGCCACGTACAACACGCCGATGCCGGAGATGCCGAGCATCCACTTGTGACTGTCCGCGCTGAGGAAGTGGATGCGACACTTCTTCACGTCCACGGGGACACAGCCGACGCTCTGGATGGCGTCCACGCAGAACAGGACGCCGGCCTTCTCGCACAGCGCGCCCACCGCCTCCAGGTCCGTGCGCACGCCGGTGGCGAACTGCACGGAGGACACCGCCACCAGCTTCGTGCGTGGGGTGAGCGCCTGGGCCACGGCCTCCACCGTGACGCCGCCGGACGGCGCCTGGATTTCCCGCACCACCACGCCCCGGTCCGCCAGGTGTTGCCAGGGATAGACATTGGAGGGGTACTCCAGCGACGTGGCCACGGCCACCTCGTCCCCGGGCTTCCAGTCGAGGCCCTCCGCGACGAGCCCCAGGCCATGGCTGGTGTTGCGCACGAAGGCCATCTCGCCTAGCTCCGCGTTCAGGAGGCGGGCGGCCAGGGCGCGGATGCGCTCGCAGTGGGCCTCCCAGCCCCGCTCGTGGCGGATGCCATGGTGGACCAGGTCCTCCATCCACCCGCGCACGGCCTCGGCGGCGCGCAGGCTGGTGGGGGCCACTCCCGCGTGATTGAAATAGAGCTGCTCCTGCAGCACGGGGAACAGGGCACGGTAGGACTCGAGCGGGCGCGTCATGCGCGTGAGTCTAGCCAGGAGTCCGGCCAGCCGGGCGGATGACGTTGACACTCCAAGGAGCTGCGCGTTCACCCGCGAGCAGGAGCCCCCCTCCCGGGACGGTGGGTGGATGGGATAAACATCGGGCCCCGGTTTCAGGAGAGAGGGCTGCGCATGCGACGCGAGGTTCGCGGTGTCGTGAGGAGCATGGTGTTGGCGAGCGTGTTGCTGGCCGGCTGTGCCGGCACCGTCAAGGCGCCCTACCCCAAGCTCCAGGCGGACACCTCGCCCGCGGCGGTCGCTCGCGGCGCCGCCATCTTCCACGCGAGCTGCGAGTCGTGTCATCGCGGCGGCGACAACGAGACGGCCTCGGGCGCGCCCCTGCACGAGCTGCCGTCGTACATGGGGAAGTTCCACGCCTCCAACCTGACGTCACATCCCACGGCGGGCATCGGCTCCGCGACGGACGAGGAGCTGGCGCGCGTCATCCGTTACGCGGTGAGCCGGGACGGACGGCTGATGGTGATGCCCAGCTATGGGATGGGGGACAAGGACCTGGCGGCGGTGCTCGGGTTCCTGCGCTCGGGACATCCGCTCTTCACGCCGGACCCCACGCCCGCGCCCCGCTCCGAGTTCAGCTTCTTCGGGGGGCTGGGCTTCCGCGTCATCACCGGCAACGAGCCCATCCCCCGTCCGCCCCTGGGCATCCCCGTGCCGGAGAAGGCGGCCACGCTGGAGTACGGCCGCTACATGGCGCATGACGTCTATGATTGCGCGTCCTGTCATACGCCGGGCTTCAGCCCGCGCAAGACGGAGGGCGACGATGTCTTCTCCGGTGGCATGTCGTTCAAGGACCCCGAGGGGCAGGACGTCGAGTCGAGCAACCTCACCTTCCACGGGACGGGGCTCGCGCACTGGACGCTGGAGGACTTCACCCGCGCGGTGAGGGACGGCCTCGCGCCGGATGGGTCCGCGCTGCGCTCGCCCATGCCCCGCTTCCGGGGAATGGACGCGGTGGAGGCGCAGGCGCTCTATGACTATCTGCGCTCGGTGCCGCTCAAGAAGAACGATGTGGACGGTGCTCGTCCCCGGCTGACCGCCACGTCCGTGCGCCCCACGTGGGTGACGAAGCTCGATGGCGCGGGCGCGGAGGATGCTGCGGAGTCCGATGACGGCTCCGGGTCGACGACCGTGGCGGAGGCGGCGTCGGCCACCACGACGGGGACAGGGCCGACGGCTCCCGCGTCGACCCCTGGCGCGGCAACGGGCACGGCGCCGCACGGCTCGACCTCCCCCGTGGCCTCGAACACCCCTGCGAACTCAGCGCCTCATGGCTCGGCCACCACCGTGGCGGGCACGGCGGCTCACGGCTCGCCCGCCGAGGTGGCCTCGGCCCCCGTCGCGGGCACGCAGCCTCCCGCCGCCACGCCGGTGGCGTCGAGCCCCGCGCCCCGCAGGCCTCGCCCCGCGGCGCCGAAGGTGGACGCGCCCAAGCTCTTCACGCAGCTGGGCTGCGCGGGCTGCCACGCGCCCGGCGCCCGCTACCACGAGCAGATTGCCCGCGCGTCGCGCCGCTCGGACGCGGACCTGGTGCGCTGGGTGCGCAACCCGGAGCAGTTCCAGCCCGGCACGCCCATGCCCACGTACGCGGACCTCCTGGACGAGCGCACCGCGCTGGCCCTGGTCCGCTGGGTGAAGTCCGGCGGCCCCGCGACGCTGAAGCCCGCCGCCCACTGAAGCCCACTCCGACGCGCGGCGAAGCCGCCTCACGCCCCGCGTGCCACCCGCGCGGCATAATTCGCGCGAAATGACCCGAGAAAGCACGCCCCCACGTATCTGGGTTGGAAGTTCCTCGGGGTGTCTTTCGACAACACCGGGGCACGCGCCACCCCGGTGCCATCCGGCCCCTGCCCCGGGGTGGCGTGTGTAATCTTCCCAAGTCCTCGCTCCGCTTCTCGGACGAAGGGCTGCGTCCCGGACGCGGCTCGCATAGCGTGGACGCATGACGGAGTGCCTCCTCAACATCGACCTGGGTGAGCTGCCCGACGAGGATGAGCGGCTCTACGCGCTCGCCCACGTGGCCAACATCGCCTGCGGTGCCCACGCGGGCGACGAGGCCTCCATGCGCCGCGCGCTCGCCCTGTGCGCCCGGCATGGCACCCGCGCCTGCGCGCATCCGTCCTACGAGGACCGGGAGGGCTTCGGACGCCGCACGCTCGACGTGACACCCGAGGTGCTCCGTCAACAGGTGGCCCACCAGTGCGCCCGCCTCGCCCGCCTCGCCCGCGAGGAGCGCCTCCCCGTCGGCTACGCCAAGCCCCACGGCGCGCTCTACCACGCGGCCAATGCCTCACCCGCGCTCGCCCGCGCCGTGGTGGAGGGCATCGTCGACGCGCTGGGCACCGGCGTCACCCTCATCGGACCTCCCACGGGCGCGCTCGCGGACGCGGCGACGGACGCCGGCCTGTGCCACGCGCGCGAGGGCTTCGCCGACCGAGGCACCCTCCCGGATGGCTCCCTGATTCCACGCGGCCAGCCCGGCGCCGTGCTCACCGACCTGGCGAAGGCCCGCGACAACACCGCGCGGCTGGTGACGGGCGGCGGCGTCGACACCGTGTGCGTTCACGGCGACACCCCCGGCGCGGTGGCGCTGGCCCGCGAGGTGCGCACCACGCTGGAGGCCCTCGCGCTGCCACTGGAGGCCCTGGGTGACGGCGCGCTGCGCATGGTGCTCCCCGCGGGCATCGAGCGGCGCGCCGCGCGCGACGTGTTGCATGCGCTCGAAGGCGTGATGGACGCCGTCGTCACCGAGGAGCACGCGTGCGTGTACTTCGACCCCGCGGCGCCGCCCTCGGAGCCGCGACTCGCGCTCGCCCGATGGCTGGGAGCGCCGCGGGCCACGTCCGCGTCCACGCTCGTCACGCTGCGCGTGCGCTACGACGGGCCCGACCTGGCGAAGGTCTCCGAGCGGACGGGCCTCCTGGTCGACGACGTGGCCCGGCTCCACACCGCGCGCGAGTACACGGTGCGCTGCGTGGGCTTCCTGCCCGGCTTCGCGTACCTGGGCGAGCTGGACCCACGCATCGTCGTGCCTCGGCTGCCCACGCCGCGCACGCGCGTGCCGGCGCTCGCGGTGGGCATCGCCGGAGGACGCACGGGCGTGTACCCGTTCGCGTCCCCCGGCGGCTGGAACCTGATTGGCACGGCGCTGGACTTCACGGCCTTCCACCCGGACCGGGGCGCGGTACTGCAACTCGGTGACAGGGTGCGCTTCGAGCGGGTGGACTGATGGCGGGCTGGTTGGAACTCACCGCGATGCGAGCCCCCGCCACCGTGCAGGACGGCGGCAGGCCCGGACAGATGCACCATGGCGTGCCTCCCGGCGGAGCGATGGTGCCGGAGCTGCTGGCGCAGGCCAACCGCGCGGTGGGCAACCGCTGGGACGCCGCCGCGCTGGAGTGCCTGGGCGCGCTGGAGCTGCGCGCACGCGGCGCTCCGCTGCGCCTCTCGGTGGATGGCCGCGAGCCCCATGCCCTCGACGAGGGCGAGGTCCTCCGCGTCCCCGCCTCCGAGCGCGCCAGCGTCAGCTACCTCGCGGTGGCCGGCGGCGTGGACGTGCCGGTGGTGCTCGGCGGCCGCGGCACGCTGCTGGTGGCGCGGCTGGGAGGCCACGAGGGGCGGATGCTGCGCCCCGGAGACTCACTGCCCGTCGGTGATGCACTCTCGCTCGCGATGCCCGTGGAGGGCCCTTGGGAGGAGTCGGGGCCCATCCGCCTGACGCTGGGCCCCGACACGCGCCACTTCGATTCGCTGATGGCGGCCTCGCTGCTGGGCGGCACCTTCACGGTGTCCAGCGCGAGCGACCGCGTGGGCATGCGGCTGCAGGGGCCCGCGCTCGCGCACGGCGATGAAGGCGCGAGGACCTCCCGCCCCATGGTGCGTGGCGCCATCCAGGTGACGCTGTCCGGTGAGCCCATCGTCCTCGGCCCCGACCACCCCACCACGGGTGGCTATCCCGTCATCGCCACCGTCATCCGCGCGGACTGGGGACGGCTGGGCGCCCGGCGCGCCGGCACGTCCGTCGAGTTCCAGGCGGTGAGCCCGCACGAGGCCCGCGAGGCCTGGCGAGAGCACATGCAGCGCTTCCACGCGGAGCCCTGACATGGAGCTGCGCACCCCCCGGCTCGTCCTCCGGGACTTCACGCGCGAGGACACCCCGAGCGTCCTCGCGTATCAATCCAAGCCCGCCTACCTCGAGCACGACGACCGCCCGCCGCCCACCGAGGACGACGTGCGCGCCTTCGTGGAGATGCTGTCCCAGTGGGCCCACGAGGAGCCCCGCGCGAAGTACCAGCTCGCCATCACCCTGGAGGGCCGCGTCATCGGCACCTGCGGGGTGCGCAAGGCGTCCGCCGGGGACACCGTCGCGGAGTACGGCTGCGAGCTGGACCCGGCGTTCTGGGGACACGGCTACGCGCACGAGGCCTCCCAGGCGCTCATCACCTTCGGCTTCACCACGCTCGGCCTGAAGCGGCTGTTCGCGCTCACCCGGCCCCAGAACCGCGCGGCCATCCGGCTGGCGCGAGCCCTGGGGTTCCACGGCGTGAGCGACGAGCGCTACGAGCGCGGCCCCGCCGGACCCGGGGCGTCCGTGGGGAGCGAGAAGGTGAACGTCGTCCCCAGGCCCAGCTGACTGCGCACGCTGACGGTGCCGCCGTGGGCCTCGACGATGCCCCGGGTGATGGAGAGCCCCAGGCCCACGCCGCTGCCCGGCGCGCGCGTCGTGGGGCGCTGGAACCGGTCGAACAGGACGGGCAGGAGCTCCGGGGAGATGCCCGCGCCCGTGTCCTCCACGCTCACCTCGACGCGGTTCTCGCGCACCTCCGCCATCACCGTGATTCGGCCCCCCGCGGGCGTGAAGCGCACGGCGTTGCCCACCAGGTTGGAGAACACCTGGTGGATGCGGTCTGGATCACACCACACCTCGATGTCCTGCGCGTGGGGGCGCAGCTCCAGGCCGATGCCCCGCTCCTGCGCCAGGGGGCTCAGCTCCGAGGCCTGCTCCAACAGCCGCGAGAGCGCCATCGACTCCTGGCTCACGCGGAAGCCACCGCCCTCGATGGCCGCGAAGTCCAGCAGGTCATGGATGAGCCGCTCCATGCGCAGCGAGGAGCGGTTGAGCGTGTCCAGGTGATGGCGCGCGCGCCCGTTGAGCGGGGCCAGCAGCGGCGCGAGCAGCGACGTCGTCATCGTGATGACGCCCAGCGGGTTGCGCAAATCGTGGGACACCATCGCCAACAGCTCACCGCGAAGGCGCGTCTCCGACTCCGCGGCCTTGCGCGCGCGGCGCTCCGCGTCGTACAGCCGCCCGTTGTCCACCGCGACGGCGGCGGAGTCCGCGAGCGCCTGGAGCAGCGCCACCTCGCGCGCGCCCGGCACGCGGCGCTCCGCCCAGTACGCGCCGATGGCGCCCACCGGGTCCGCGCGGCGCACGGGCACCATGACCAGGCTCTTCACGAAGGTGGCACGGTAGACGTCATGCGGGATGCGCTCGTCCGCGTAGATGTCCTCGATGACCGCCGCCTCGCCATGGAGGATGGCCCAACCGGAGATGCACGCGTGGATGGGGAAGCGCCGGCCCTTCCACAAGGGCGCGATGGCCTCCTCGTCCGCGTAGTGGACCTGGTCCCCTTCGCGCAGCACGAAGGTGACGCCATCGGCGCCGCTGAGCTGTCGGGCCGCGCGGCGCACCAGCGCCATCACGTCCTCCAGCTCCCTCAGATGCGACAACTCCTGCACCACTTCCAACAACACCAGCGCGTCATCGAATGTCAGCGCCTCGAGTGGCAAACGTTCCTGAAACCTTCTCAAGGACGACCTCCCTGGGAGCAAGACTCAGCCAACACACCCGAAAAGAAGGACGTTCATTCGCTCGCCACGCCCGCCAGGACAGCAACCTGGCGACCTGCCTCCATCCGCCCTTCCCGGAGATATAGAGACCCGCCATCTCCAGAACCACGTGAGTCGACCGCCTCGCCGGATTCGAGCCTGCGACTCTGCCCACGTGTCGACACCCTTCCACACCCCTCGTTCCCACGTGAACGGAAAAAATTGCAACCGCGCTCGACCCCGGGAGCGTCCGCGACGCCGGCCTGAAAAAACGAGCGCCTGGGTGAGGGGAAAAAAGCGGGGGTTTCGTTCAGGGGACAGGTGCGCATCCCGGCCCGTCATGACGACGACCGAGCGCCCCCTCCACGAGGCTCCCCGTGTCATCGCTTCAGGACGTCGCCCGACGCAGGCCCCCGACGCCAGACGCCGCGCCGCGCCAGGACGGCGAGCCCTTGCGCCGTGAGCACCATCTCGCGCGCGTCCCCGCCGTGCTTGCCGCGGCAGGAGCCTTTCGATGACCATGACCTTTCCCCGGAGGATGGTCCACGTGGAGCCGCGACAGAGACCGACCCAGACCGCGGGCGCTCTGCTCGATGACGAGCTGGAGAAGCTCCGAAGGGATTTGACCCACGCCGTCGCGCGGGTGTGCCCTCCCCGGCTGGCCGAGCGGCGCGACGATTTGGTGCAGACGGCGATGATGCGCGTCATGGAGCTGCAGCGGCGCGAGCCCGAGCGCTCGAAGCTGGCCCCGGCGTACCTGTACCGCGTCGCGTACACCGCGCTGGTGGACGAGCTGCGCGGGGTGCAGCGGCGCAAGGAGGTGGCGCTGGAGGAGGTGGAGGCGCTGCCCGAGTCGCCGGTGGCCTCGGGTGACCCGGAGCGCTCCGCGGGCTCCTCGCAGATTGCCCGCGCGGTGCGCGACTGCCTCAAGCGGCTGGTGCAGGACCGACGGCTGGCGGTGACGCTGTACCTGCAGGGCCACACCGTCCCGGAGGCCGCGGCGCTGCTGGGCTGGGATGGGAAGCGTACCGAGAACCTCGTCTACCGCGGACTGAGCGGCCTGCGCGCCTGCCTCTCCGCGAAGGGATTCGAGCCGTGAGCGAACACCGACGCGACGACACCGCGGTTCCCGAGGAGGCCACCGTCGAGCGCCTGCGCGCCGTGGTGCGAGGCGAGGACGCGGCCGAGGAGGCGGGCTCGCCCGTGGACCCGGACCTCATCTGGCGCGCGGTGAGCGGGGAGCTGCCCGCCGAGGAGCGCAGGGCCGTGGTGGAGCGCGTGGCGGCCGACCCCGCCTGGGCCGCGGCGTGGCGACTGGCGCACGAGCTGAACCGCGCCTCCCGCCAATCCTCCTCCGATGAGCGGGAGGACCTGCGGGGCTCCCGGGCCCGCGGGAGCGGCGGGGCGTCGCGCGACGAGCGACGGTTCCGCTTCGCATGGAGCCGGCCCCTGTGGGGCGCGGTGGCCACCGCGGCGCTGGTGCTGGTGGTGGTGGCCGTCAAGCTCCCTGAGGACTCCGACGCGCCGAACCTGCGGGGCCAGGACACCGCGGGGCTCGTCTCGCGCGTGCCCGAGGACGCGGCGCTGCGAAGGAATGACTGCGTCCTGCGTTGGAGCGGCGGAGCCGAGGGGACGCGCTGGTCGGTGCGGTTGTCCACCGAGGACCTGCGCTGGGTCCACCGCGCGGACTCGCTGGAGAAGAGCGAGTACCGCGTGCCGGAGGCGGTGCTCGCGCCGCTGGAGGCGGGCACGAAGTTGCTGTGGCAGGTGGAGGCGCGGTTGCCGGACGGACAGGTGCTCAGGAGCGCCACGTTCGTCAACCGCGTGGACTGAAGTCGCGGTGTCGAGCACCTGGAGAAGACCTCATGACGACGGAGAGAGTGATGACGACGCGACGCTGGATTCACGGAGGGCTGCTGACGTTGGCGCTGGCGTGTGGCCTGTCCACGCAGGCCTGGGGGCAAGCGACGACGTACACGAGCGGCAGGACGCCTTCCATCCGGGGTGAAGGGGGCGACACGGTGCTGTTCTCCGTGGTGGAGAACGCGGCGCGCACCGGGGCGAGCCAGTCCGTGGTGCTCCAGGTCGTCGACGCGAACACGGGCGTGGTGCTGGCGCAGACCCAGGGGACGGTGGGGCCGGACGCGCCGCTGCGGCTCATGTACCGGCCCTCGGTGAGCGGCCCCGTGTACGGACGCGCGTTCGCGCCCAAGAGTGGGCCGCAGCTCTCCGTGGCCCTCCTCACCGTGGAGCGCTGGAACCCCACCCGAGCGACGGCGTTCAGCGGCCCGCAGACATGTCACTGGGAGCTGGTCCCCATCATGCCGGAGCCGGACCGCCCTGACGGCCCCACCACGATTCGCGTCTGCGTTCCCGACGACCCGCCCACGCCGCAGGTCCGCGCGGCCCCGTAAGGATGAGATGCCCCTGACGCGATGGCTCCGGCGCGCCACCGAGCACCTCCTCACCTTCCTGGTGGGGATGCTGCTCGTCGTGTGTCCGGTCATCGCGTCCGCCGCGCAGGACGCGCGAGCCCCCGCGCCCACCCTCGTCGACTGCCAGGAGCGCTTCGCGGCCCGTCCCGAGGACCTGGCGACGGTGATGTGCTTCTACGAGTGCGCGCAGGTGCCCCAGGCGCGCGACACCGTCCGCCGGGCGCTGATGGCGCTGGGGAAGCAGCACCCCGAGAACGGGTGGCTCGCCCTGGTGCTGGGACACGTGGAGTTCCTGTCGGACCGCAAGGCCGCCGAGGTGGCCTACCTGCGCGCGGTGGACCTCTTCCACGCGCGGGGGGACGCGGAGGGCGAGGTGCTGGCGTCCACCAACCTGCGCTCCATCCTGTTGAAGCAGCGGCGCACCGAGGAGGCCCTGTCCTGGACACACCGCGTGGGAGAGGTGGCGCGCGCCTCGGGCAAGCCCGACCTGCTCGCCCGCGCGCTCATCGTCGAGGCCAGCCACCTGCACGACGTGGAGCACGACCTGGGCCGCGCCTTCCGCGTGCTCAAGCGCGCCGAGCCGCTCACCTTCCCCGACGGCGCTCCAGGACTGCAGAAGCAATACCTGACGCTGCTCCACTCCATCAGCGAGCGGCTGGGGTGGCTGGAGGAGGCGACGGAGGCCTCGGTCCGACTGGCGGAGGTGGCGCGAAGCTCGCGGGACCTGTTCTCCGAGGCGCGCGCGCGACACGCCCTCGCCAACCTCATGACGCGCAGGCATCTGCGCGACCGGGAGCCCGAGACGCGGGCCCAGGCCCTGCGAATGGCCCGGGAGGCCCTGGTCGCCTCGCGCAACGCGGGCGTCCAGCAGCTCGAGGTGAAGGCGCTGCGGCTCATCGCCGACCTGCTCGGCGACGGCCCCGAGGAGCAGCGCGAGGCCGAGGAGCTGCTGCGTGAGTGCATGCGCATCGCGGAGGAGCTGGCCTCGGATGAGCGGAAGATTGCGTGTCTGTGGACCCGCGCGGAGCGCAAGGCCCACGTCGACCCCGCCGGCGCCATCCAGGACTCGGAGGCGTCCATCCAGCTGGCGCTCGGCGTCCCGGACCCGCTGATTCTCGCCCTGGCCCTGCGGGGGCGCGCGCAGGTGGCGTACCTGACCCAGGCGCTCCCCATGGCGCTGGAGCACGCCGAGCGCGCCCTCGACGCAGTGGAGTCCCTGAGGGCCTCGCAGAGCGACGCCCTCATCCAGGCGGAGCTGTTCGCGAGCTGGGCGAGTGACTACCACCGGCTCGCGGGGTGGACGCTGGAGGCGGGCGGCGCGACGGGGAAGCCCCTCCTGATAGCGCCGCGTGAGGCGCTGAGCCGGGCCTTCGCCATGAGCGAGCGCATGCGGGCACGGAGCCTGCTCGACGCGCTCGTGGCCTCGCACGCGCTCGCGGCCGTGGCGGAGACGCCGAAGCACAAGGCCCAGCGCGACGAGGTGCGCGGGCGCCTGACGGCCGTGCAGCGCAAGCTGTTGGAGCCGACGCGCACCCTGGCGCAGCGGGAGGCGGCGCTGCGCGAGCTGCAGGAGCTGGAGCGCATCGACCGGGATTTGCGTCCCGCGCCGCGCCAGGGCGCCCGGGAGTTCGCCTCGCTCGAGAGCATCGAGCAGGAGCTCGGCGAAGACGAGGCCCTGCTGGCGTTCCTGGTGGGCGACGACACGGACACACGGGGGGACTTCGCGGGTGGCGCGTGGGTGCTGACGGTGACGCGGGGCGGGACGCGCGCGCACCGCATCCCCGAGCGAGCGCGCCTGACGCCCACCGTCGCGTTGTTCTCGGGCCTGCTCGAGCGGCGCGACGGCTCCGAGACGAACGCGGCGGCGGCCCTGTACGCCCAGCTCCTCGGCCCCGCGCTCGCGGAGCTGCCCACCACCGTGCGCCGCCTGCTGCTGGTGCCGGACGGGCCGCTGCACGACTTGCCCTTCGCCGCGCTGAGACAGGACGCGGACGGTCCGCCGCTCGTCGCGCGCTACGAGCTGTCCCTGGTGCCCTCCGCGAGCCTGTGGCGTCACTGGCGCCAGGCCGCCGCGCGCGCGCCCGGAGGCGAGGCGCTGGTGCTCGCGGACCCGGACCGGAGGGTGCACGTCTCGGACGCGCGCACCGTCTCGAAGGAGCGCATGACGGTCTTCACCGAGGCCGCGCGGGTGGGCGCGCTCCCCGAGGCCCGGCGCGAGGGACACGCGGTGATGGAGGCCCTGCGGGACACGGAGGTGACGCCGCGGCTGCTCACGGGCACCGAGGCCTCCGAGCGCGCGCTCAAGACCACGGACCTGACCCGGATGAAGGTGTTGCACATGGCGGCGCACGCCGTCGTCGACGCCGAGGCCCCCGAGCGCTCGGCGCTGGTGCTCGCCCCGGGCAGCGAGCAGGAGGACGGCATCCTGCAGCCGCGAGAAATCGCCGAGCTGAGCCTCCAGGGCGCGCTGGTGGTGCTGTCGGCGTGTCGCAGCGCCTCCGGCGCGGTGCTCGCGGGCGAGGGCGTGCTCAGCCTGTCCCGCGCCTTCTTCGAGGCGGGCTCGCGCGCGGTGGTGGCCAGCCTGTGGCCCCTGCGCGACGACGAGGCCGCGGACCTGGTGGCGCGCTTCTACGAATACCTGGCCCAGGGCCTGAGCAGCTCGGCCGCCCTGAGGCGCGCGCAGCTCGACGCCATCGACGACGGCCTGCCCGCCGCGGCCTGGGCGGGGCTCGTCGTGCTGGGAGACGCCTCGCTCACGGTGACACCTCCTCGCGAGGAACACCTGTCCTCCCACCTCCTCCTGCTGGGAACGGGGGGGCTCGCCGGTGTGCTCCTCCTGGGACTGCTCGGGTGGCGGTGGCGGGCCCGTCGCCTCCGGAGCGCCGCCTCATGAACGCAGGCCGTCCCGCGACTCCCTCACCTCACCGCTGAAGCAGGCGCGCGAGGAACTCACGGGTGCGCGGGTGCTGGGGCTCGCGCAACACCTGCTGGGGACTGCCCTCCTCCACCACCTTGCCCGCGTCCATGAACAGCACGCGGTGCGCGACGTCCGCCGCGAAGCCCATCTCGTGCGTCACCACGCACATCGTCATGCCCTCGCGCGCGAGCGTCCGCATGACCTCCAGCACCTCGCCCACCAGCTCCGGGTCCAGCGCGCTCGTCGGCTCGTCGAAGAGCATCAGCTCCGGCTTCATCGCCAGCGCCCGCGCAATCGCCACCCGCTGCTGCTGTCCACCGGAGAGCTGCGCCGGGTACGCCTCCGCGCGCGCGTCCAGGTGCACCATCGCCAGCATGCGCCGGCCGAGCGCGTCGGCCTCCGCGTCCGACAACCCCAGCACCCTGCGCGGCGCGAGCGTCACGTTGTCCAGCGCGCTCAGGTGGGGAAACAGGTGGAAGCGCTGGAACACCATGCCCACCCGGCGGTGCAGCGCCTGGAGCGAGCGCGGGTCATCGCGCACGGGCGTGCCACCCACGACGACGTCACCCTCCGACGGCACCTCCAGCCCGCACAGACAGCGCAGGAGCGTGGACTTGCCACAGCCGGAGGGCCCGACGAAGACGACCACCTCTCCGGGCTGCACGGAGAGGTCCACGCCCTTGAGGACCTCCAGCGTCCCGAAGCGCTTGTGCAGATTGCGAACCTCGACGAGCGCCATGGCCTTCCTCACGCCTGACGGTGGAGGCGCTTCTCGAGCGCCGAGGCCAGCCGCGTCAGCGGCAGCGTGGCCATGAGATAGAACAACGCCACGAGCGGCCAGACGGCGAGCGGCGCGGCCAGTTGGCTCGCCAGCTCCTGCCCCGCCCGCGTCAGCTCCGCCATGCCGATGATGGACACCAGCGAGGAGTCCTTCAGCAGGGCGATGCCCTCGTTCGTCAGCGGCGGCAGCACGTTGCGCACCGCCTGCGGCAGGATGACGTGGCGCATGACCTGCGCGCGGCTCAGGCCCAGCGCCCGCGCCGCCTCCTCCTGCCCCGGGTCCACCGAGGCGATGCCCGCCCGGAAGATCTCCGCGACATACGCCGCGCTGTTGAGCGTCAGCGCCAGCACCGCCGCCAGCATCGGCGCCAGGTCCACGCCGAGCAGCTGCGGCAGCGCGTAGTAGATGAAGATGATTTGCACCAGCAGCGGCGTTCCACGAAGCCCCTCGACGTAGGCCGCGCACAGCCACGACAGCGGCTGGAAGCGCACGCGCCGCCCCAGCGCCACCGCCAGCCCCAGCGGCAGCCCGGACACGAGCGCCAGCAGGGTGAGCCCCAGCGTCAGCCCCAGCCCCTGGGCCAGCCGCCACGCCACCTTGCCCCAGGGCACCTCGGCTCGCGCGGCCTGGGCCTTCTGCGCCGCCTCGCCGAAGTAGCGCTCCTCCAGCGCGGCGAACTGCCCGTTGTCGCGCAGCCGCTGGAGCGCGCCGTCCACCGCCTCGCGCAGCGCGGTGTCATCCGGTCGCAGCGCGATGCCGTAGTGCTCCTCGGTGAGCAGCCCGCCCGCGGCGCGCAGGCCCTCGAAGCCGTGGGCGAGGAAGTAGCGCAGCGTCGGCCCATCCCCCACCACGCCCGCGAGGTTGCCGTTGCGCAGGTCCTGGAGCGCCAGGTCGATGCTCGGGTACTGCCGCACCTGGATGTCCGGGTACTTCTCCAGCACCAGCGAGGCGCTCGTGTTGATCTGGATGCCCGCCGTCTTCCCGCGCAGCGTCTCGATGCCGGTGACGGACGTGTCGCCCTGGCGCACCACCACCAGCTGTCCCGCCGTGTAGTACGGAGTGGAGAAGCCCAGCCGCTGCTGCCGCTCGGGCGTGATGGTCACCGCCGAAATCACCAGGTCGAACTTGCCGGCCATCAGCGCGGGGAACACGCCGTCGAAGGACGTGTTCGTCCACGCGACCTTCGCGCCGAGCTCTTCTGCGATGAGCGCGCCCAGCTCGATGTCGAAGCCCACCAGCTCGCCGTCCTTCACGGACTCGAACGGTGGGTAGGTCGCGTCCGTGCCGATGCGCAGCGTCTTCCCCGCCCAGTTGCTCCGGTCGGCGGGAGCCTCCGGGCGGCCGCAGCCGAGCCCCACGAGCACCAGCAATCCCCAGGCGAGGCAGGACAGGACACGCCCATGCAGGGGGGCCCAGAGGGAGCAGAGGCGGTGGCGCGGCATGGTTCGAACCGCTCACATGCACAAGATTCCCTGTCGTTTCAAGGGTTTCCGCAGGGGCTCGGCCAGCCCTGACAGCCGCGCAACTTCCGCCCTCCTCGGAGCGATACTTCCTCCACATCATGAAGACCCCCATCGCCGGCCCCCGCGTCCAGCCCCGCCCGCTCGAGACTCCCGCAGCGCCCCCGCCTCGCAACGAGGTGAAGCCGCAGGCTCCGGTGGCGCGCGGTGACGCCCGCGACGTGTCCCGCTTCGACGTGGGCACGCCCCAGAAGCCGGTGGTGGCGCTGACCTCGCCCGTCGCGCCCCAGGGCACGCAGGTGACGCCGGGCAGCTACCCCACGGTGGCGGACGTGAAGGCCATCTCCTCCATCCAGGACCCGGTGGCGCGCAACTACGCGATCACGCAGGGCTACTCGGACCTGTCCAACGCGCTGGGACAGATGCTGGGCAAGGAGAACGCCAACTGGTCCACCTTCGCGACCTGGGCCTCGAAGCAGGCGGGCGTGAGCATCCGCAACGAGGACATGCCCAAGTTCCTCACGGACGCGCTGCAGAAGGCCGGGGACATGGCCGGTCCGCTGAAGAAGGTGGACGACGTGCTGCGCAAGCTGGGCCTGCCCGCGCTGCCGCTGGGTGACATCGCCGCCGCGGGCAAGGAGGCGCTCGACAACGTCAGCGGCTCCATCGCGGAGGGCAACAAGTTCGTGTTCAACGAGGTGGGCCAGGAGTTCGCCCGCTTCATCGAGACCTTCCAGGGCGACACGTCGTACGACGCGGCGAAGGCGCAGAAGTACCTGGACGGCTTCGCGAAGGACAAGCCGGTGCTGAAGGAGGCCTTCGGTCACTACACGAAGGCCATGTTCGAGAAGGACCCGAACAAGAAGGCGGAGCTGATGCTGCTGGCCAACGACAAGATTGGCCTGCACGAGCAGACGCAGCTGCAGGGCTTCGTGGAGAAGGCGCTCAACTCGCCCGTGCACGACACCTTCCGCAATATCCTCAAGCAGAGCATCGAGTCGGGCATCAACGGGCTGCCCTTCCCCGCGCGGCTCGCGGGTCAGGCCGCGCTGAAGACGGGCCTGGTGGACGCGGCGCTCAACCCCGTGGTGGACGTGACGGCGTCGGTGTTCCGCCGGCTGGCCACCGAGCACATGATGAAGCTGGCGGTGCCGGGTGGCGCGCTGAAGCTGGGCAATGATTTGCCGCCGCCCACGGGCATGGAGTCGACGCTCTTCCCGCCGCACCTGCGCTCCATCGAGAACCCGGAGCTGCGCGCGCTGCTCGGCAAGCTGGACTCCAGCCCCGACAGCCTGAAGGGCACCGCGGCCAAGGACTGGAGCAAGCTGAACCAGCGGATGGACTACATCATCGACCTGTTCCGCACGCGCCAGTCGGACCCGCACCTGTTCGACGCGCCGTTCGGCAAGACGGGCACCACGTACCCGCTGCCGGCCACTCAGCCGCGCGCGAACTGAGCCGTCAGACCTCGTCCACCACGAACTGCTCCTGCCGGGCGATGCCGAGCTTCTTCATCCGGCTCTGGAGCGTGGAGGGCTTGAGGCCGAGCAGCGCCGCGGCGCCACCGGGGCCATAGACGCGGCCCCGGGTGAGCGCGAGCACGCGCAGGATGTGCTCGCGCTGCACCGCCGCCAGCGTCAGCACGGAGCCGGGCTTCATCGTCGCGTCCACCACGCCGGGGACCGCGGAGGCCTCGAGCTGTGGCGCGGTGCTGGTGGCGCCCGCGTGTGAGGTGATGTCGAAGGAGGACGGCCCCAGCTCCGTGCCGGTCGCGAGGATGGTGGCGCGCTCCAGGGCGTTGGCCAGCTCGCGCAGGTTGCCGGGCCACTCGTAGGACGCGAGCCGCGCGAGCCCCGCGGGGGACACGCGCATGCCGCGCCGCCCGGTGCGCCGGGCCTGCTCCTCGAGGAGGAACGCGCACAGCTGCGGCAGGTCCTCGCGCCGCTCGCGCAGGGGCGGCAGGCGCAGGGGGAAGACGCTCAGGCGGTAGTAGAGGTCCTCGCGGAAGCGCTTCTCGGCGATGGCGCGCTGCAGGTCCACGTGGGTGGCGGCGAGGATGCGCACGTCCGCGCGCACGGTCTTGTCGCTGCCCACGGGCTCGAAGGCCTTCTCCTGGATGGCGCGGAGCAGCTTCGCCTGGAGCTCGACGGGCAGCTCGCCCACCTCGTCGAGCAGGAGCGTGCCGCCGTGGGCCATCTGGAAGCGGCCCGCGCGGTCCTTGGTCGCACCGGTGAAGGAACCCTTGAGGTGGCCGAAGAGCTCGCTCTCGAGCAGGCCCGCGGGGATGGCGGCGCAGTTGAGGGTGACGAAGGGCTCGTCCGCGCGGGAGCTCCAGCGATGGATGGCGCGGGCGAGGCGCTCCTTGCCGGTGCCCGTCTCGCCGGTGATGAGGACCGGGGTGTCCGTCTCCGCCACCTGACGCGCGCGCCGGGCGAGGTCGCGCATGACGGTGCTGAGGGACGTCTCCAGGATGCCCTCGGACTCGCCGCCGAGCTGGGCTTCGAGCAGCTTGGCGTGCTCGTGGTCCTGGCGGTGGAGGCGCTCGAAGGTGGCGCGCTGCTCGGCGGCCTGGAGGGCGGTGGCGAGCATCTGTCCGTAGACCTCGACCAGGTCGACGACGGGCTGGGGGTAGGTCTCGCACTCGGCGCGGTCGAGGGTGAGGACGCCGTAGGAGCGCTCGCCCGCGCACAGGGGGACGACCATGCAGGCGTGGCCCGGGGGGAGGTCGAGGACGCCGTCGAACGGGTCTCCGTCGCCGTGGGAGTGGTCCTCCTCGGTGAAGGCGCGGGCGCGGCGGGTCTCCAGGGCCTGGCGCAGGGAGGGGAACTCCGAGAGCGGCAGGGCGTGGTGGCGCACCTTGGCGTTGGCGAGCGGGCCACGAGCGGCCACGGAGACGAGCTTGCCGTCCCTCAGGAGGAACAGGGTCGCCAGGTCGAAGCGCACCACGCGCGTCAGCCAGTCGAGCCCGCGCCGCAGCAGCTCCTCCACCGAGTCCTCGGTGGTCGCCAGCTCCACCAGGTCCCGCGCGTCCTTCACGCCCTCGACTCGGCCCGACAATTCATCCGCCATGAGGCGATGGATAATAGCGTTCCACCGAAATTGCAGTGCCCGAGGCACCGAGATTTCGTGGCGTGGGATGCGAGATGTAGGCCTCTCTGCCGAAACCCCTTGGATTGAACACTGAGGGAGAGGGAGGCGACGCCCTCATTCCGCACCTGAGGTGAAACGGGCGCAGGGTTCGTTCCTGGCTGGCAGCAACACCGCCACCCAGGAGTTCACACACATGAGAGCCTTTGGAATGAAGCCGCTGCTGGCAGCCTTGTCAGCGCTGGTCGTGTCCCTCGCGGGCTGCGGGGTGCCCGAGCAGGAGGCCCCCGCCGCTCCGGAGTCCACGTCGGCGTCCACGCCCCAGGCCCTGGTCGGTCCCTATGACCCGTGGGTCGCCCGCCACAACCTCACCGCCGCCCAATACCAGACGGAGTTCAACACGTGGACGGGGCAAGGCTATCGCCTCTCCTATGTCAGCGGTTACGAGGACGCCGGCAGTGCCCGCTATGCCGCCATCTGGGAGGACACGAGCGGGCCCGCCTGGCGGGCCTCCCACGGGCTGACCTCGGCGCAATACCAGACGACCGTCGTCAATCAGAACGCGCAGGGCTACCGCCCGGTGATGGTCAACGGGTACAGCGTCGGAGGCGTCGCCTACTTCGCGGTCATCTTCCACGCGGACAGTGGCGCCCCGTGGGTGGCCCGCCATGACCTGACCGCGGCCCAGTACCAGACGGAGTTCAACACCTGGACGGGCCAGGGCTACCGGCTCTCGCACGTGAGCGGTTACACGTCCGGTGGCGCGGAGCGCTACGCGGCCATCTGGGAGCAGTCGAGCGGCCCGGCCTGGCGCGCCTACCACGGGATGACCGCGGCCCAGTACCAGTCCACGTTCGACACCAACGCGTCCCAGGGCTACCAGCTCGCGAAGGTCAGCAGCTACAACGTGGGCGGCACGGACCGGTACGCGGCCATCTTCCATGCGTCCTCGGGGATTCCGATGGCCGCGCGCCATGGGCTCTCCTCCGCCGCGTATCAACAGGCCGCGACGGACCTCAAGAACCAGGGGTACCGCCCCATCCTGGTGGCGGCGCACAACAACGGGAGCGCGCCCGAGTTCTCGCTGCTCTGGCAGAACCTGACCTTCAGCGCCGCGGACCTGCAGCACATCGACGACACCGTGCAGCAGGCGATGAACACCACGAACACCGTCGGCCTGTCGCTGGCCATCACCCGTCGTGGGCGCCTCGTGTTCGCCAAGGGGTATGGCCTGGCCGACCGCGGCAACAACACCCCGGTCAACAGCTCCCACCGCTTCCGCGTCGCCAGCGTCTCCAAGCCGATGACGTCCATCGGCATCATGCGGCTCATCGAGAGCGGGCAGATTCAACTGACGGACCGCGTCTTCGGCCGGGGCGCCCTGCTCGGGGAGCTCTACGGCGCGCAGGGCACCTACGCCGACAGCCGCGTGCTGAACATCACGGTCCAGCACCTGCTGGAGCACACTGCTGGAGCCTGGGACAACGACGGCGCCGACGGCACGGGCGACCCCATGTTCATGAACACGGCCATGACACACGCGCAGCTCATCCAGTGGGTCCTGCAGAACGTGCCGCTCGAGTTCGCGCCGGGGACGCGGCACCAGTATTCGAACTTCGGCTACAGCGTCCTGGGTCGCATCATCGAGCGCGTCACGGGGATGACGTATGACGCCTATATGCAGAGCCGCGTGTTCGCGCCCAGCGGCGCCACCAGCTTCGCGGTGGGCGGCGATACCCTGGCCGCGCGTCTGTCCAACGAGGTCGCCTACTACCAGCTCGGCACGGGGGCGGCCAACCCGTACGGCATGCCGGTGCGTCGCATGGACGCGCACGGCGGCTGGGTCGTCACGCCCATCGACCTGGTGCGCGTCTCCGTGCACGCGGATGGGTTCTCCACCGTCCCGGACCTGCTGAGCGCGGCCTCCCTCACCACGATGACCACGCGCACGACAGTGCCGAACACCGGGGGAAACGCCGTCAACTACGCCAAGGGCTGGGAGGTGAACAGCGTCCCCAACTGGTGGCACGGCGGCTACCTCCCGGGCACCCGGGCCCTGCTGGTGCGGACCGATGACCGCTTCGGCCCCAGCCGCACCGAGGAGTTCACCTGGTCCGCCATGACCAACTCCAACAACAGCAACAACTCGGGCACGTCCGACATCAACCTCGACAACCTCATGTGGAGCGTCGTGAACGGCGTCAGCGCCTGGCCCGCACACGACCTGTTCTGACCCGGGCGTCGACGTGGCACGTGGGACCGGCGGGGCTCGAGCGGCTCCGCCGGTCCGTTGCAACGTCCAATGCCAGACACCTGGCGCCTCTCCGCAACACCTTGACGGCTCCCGTCACGCTCGTCGAATCTCGCTCAACCTTTCGACCCGACAGCGTTGTTCCATCGAAGGCACCCGACCTCGGGAGGCACGCGATGCGAATGCACACCAGGAAGGCCCAGGACCCGGTTCCGTCCAGCGTCCACCGGCCCGTGCCCCGGGCCGGCAAGGGGCTCGTGGGGAAGCTCGGAGCCCTCGACGGGAATGACGCCGAGCACGGGGCCACTGTGCCCCTGGGGTCGTGGAGCATCGGCGACATCCCGCTCTTCCCACCCACCGCGCCACAAACCAAGCTCGCCCTCGGAGAGGCGCACGGCCCGCTCGAGCGCGAGGCGGACCGCGTCGCCGACCAGGTGCTGCGCATGCCCGAGCGTGTCGGCCCTGTCGCCACCGCCCCACAGCAGCTCAGCCGCAAATGCACCTCCTGCGAGGAGGAGGACACGCTCCAGACGATGTCCGCCGGGTCCCGGCCCGCGAGCTGGTCACGCGACGCGGTGGGCGAGGTGCTGCGCTCGCCAGGCCAGCCGCTCGATGCGCAGACCCGGGCCTTCTTCGAGCCGCGCTTCGGGCACGACTTCTCCTCCGTGCGCCTGCACACGGACACCCGGGCCGCGCAGTCCGCCCGGAGCCTGAATGCCCATGCCTACACCGTCGGCCACGACGTGGTCTTCGGTCGGGGGCAATTCGCGCCGGGAACCCAGGAAGGAAGGCGCCTGCTTGCCCACGAGCTGACGCACGTCGTGCAGCAGTCCGGCGCGAAGGGACTCCGCTCCGACAGCCAGGTCCCGAGCCAGGACGCGCCTCGGGTCTCCGCCGGGGGCGCCTCCAACACCCTCATGAAGAAGGGCTTCGAGAGCACGGTGCAGGTGTGTCACCGGGTCCTCGAATCGAGGAAGTTCGAGGTCAGCAACGGCGGCCTCCGCGTCGTGCTGCTCCCACAGGCCGTGGACCGGGACGTCCCCAACTGCCGGGACTTCGATTTCCACGTCACGTTGACCCGCTCGGTGGACTGGGGGTTCGACCAGGAGATTGGCACCTGCGAGGCCACCACGGGGGGCCCCCGGACCTTCACCTTCGGCAACCTCGCGTCCGGGACGTATTACCTGACGGTCTGGCGCACCTTCGACCATCCCCACTGCTGCCTCGAAGGGGACCTGATGGTCTTCGACGAAGCGGTCTCGGAGGACTCGTCCGGCTGTACACGGCACAAGTCGCTGTCTGCCATGGATATCGTCCATGGCGCCTTGGACCTCGCGGGGTTCATCCCGGTCCTGGGAGCCATCCCCGATGGAGTGAACGCTGGCATCAACGCCCTGGAGGGTGATTGGGCCAACGCGGGTCTCTCCGCGGTGGCCATGGTGCCCGCCTGGGGCGATGGCGTGAAGCTCGGGGCCATCGCGGGCAAGGGGGCCATCAAGGTCTCCGAGAAGGCGGCCTTCCGGCTCGGCGAGGAAGGCATCGCCAAGGGCCTGAAGGAGGTCAAGGCCGCGAGCGCGGCGGAGAAGGCCGCCGTGGAGGCCTCGCAAGGCGCGGCCAAGACGGAGAAGGCCGTCGGCAAGGAGGCCGCCGCCCAGGCCGAGAAGAAGGAGGTCAAGGAGGCCGCCCAGGCGGAGCAGGCCGGGAAGGACTCCAAGAAGAAGAAGGACAAGGGCTCGGGAGGGAAATGGACCTGCTACGGCCACAGCGCCGTCTTGCAGATTCCCAGCGCATTGCCTGCGAACAAGTGCCCCTACGATGGCCAATACGTCGACGGCCCTCCCATGAGCGCCTCCACCGAGGCTGCCGCGTGCCTCGAAGCCAAGCACGCGTTCAATGCGATGATGCCTCGCGGATGCCGTCCCAAGCACCTCGCGTGCAGGTGTTCCAAGCGATGAAACCCGACCGCAAACTCGCGAAGAAGTTGGACGCCATCGTCCAGGGAACCCTCGTCGATGGACGGGCCCAGACCGAGTCGCTCGTGGCCTCCGTCGTCAGCGCGGGAGGGACGTCGGAGCAGGCGCTCATCAAGATGCTGGGTGACTCGAGCCTGGACCCCGAGCTTCGCGCGGACATCTGTTGGTTGATTCCACGACTGGAGCTCGACGCGGCGCAGAGACTGCTCGAACCGCTCATGTCCGAGTCCTCGGACAAGCTCCGGGAGGAGGCCGCGGTGGGACTGGGGCTCGTCGCGCACGACTCCTCCATCGAGGTCTTGCTGAAGGCGATGGAGCAGGATGCCTCCCGGTCCGTCCGGCGGGCCGCGCTTCACGCATTGGGCATCTTCAGTCCCCCCCGGGCCGCGGCCCACGTGATGAAGCTCCTGCTGGACCCGCGCGAAGACGAAGAGATGAGGGCGGAGGCCGCGGAGGCCCTGGCCCACTTCAGACATGAAGGCGTCGTGGAGGTCCTCATCGGCCAGCTCCGGGACGCGTCCGCGATGGTGCGCTATTCGGCGGCCTATTCGCTCGGTCAGCAGGGTGACGCGAAGGCCATCGAGCCGCTGCGAGAGGTCTCGTTGAGAGACCATGCCGCCACGCCGTGGGGCAGCGTTTCATCCAGCGCCCGGAGCGCCCTCGAGGAACTCGAGCGCCGCGACGACTGAGGTGCGTCAGGGGATGCTCGAAGCCTGGACGACCAGGGCATCCAGCTCGATGACCTCGCCCACGCCACCTTCGTCGCCCGTCACCT
This sequence comes from Myxococcus guangdongensis, assembly GCF_024198255.1. Classification (NCBI taxonomy): domain Bacteria; kingdom Pseudomonadati; phylum Myxococcota; class Myxococcia; order Myxococcales; family Myxococcaceae; genus Myxococcus; species Myxococcus guangdongensis. The sequence goes on along the minus strand of NZ_JAJVKW010000015.1, from coordinate 195,655 downwards.
CCACGGACATCCGCTCCGTTCCCTCCGGAGCCGTCAGCGCGAGCGCGGTCCGCACCCACTGCCCGGAGAGCACGGGGCTGGAGAGCGTCTGCGCCTGCAACTCCCGGCCGGCCGAGTCACGCCAGCTGACCTTCATCTGTGCGACCACCGAGCGCCCCGTGCGCCCTCGCGCCCAGAAAGAGGCACGGTGCGCCCCGGGTGACGCGGCGAATCCCGGCCAGTTGTCGAGGTGAACACCCCAGCCATACGGCTCGGTCACCTCCACGCGCAGGACGGCTTCACCCTCTCTCGCGTCGGTGGACGCTCTCGACGCGGTGACGCCGTACCACGCGGTCCACACACCGAGCCCTGTCTCCAGGGAGGCCGTCTCCGCATCGAGCAGATTGGAGTTCGGGGCATGGTCGATGACGACGGCATCACAGGCGGCCAGCGCCGCGACCAGACACAGCAGGCCCCAGCGACTCATCGCTCCCGGCCCTCACAGGACAACGTCCCACGCGCACGCTGGACCGCCTCCAGGTAGCGCCCGCGACGGAACTGTTCCTCATGTCGGGACCAGTGAGCACAGGCCCGCTGCGCGTCCTTCAGCTGGTACGTCAGCAACGAGCCCAGCTCGAAGCTGAGGCGCTCACGCGTCGCAGCCGGTTGTCTGCGCATGGACTCCTCGAGGTACCGCGCCGCCTGCTCGAACTCGTGCCGACCTCGAAGGACCTCCAGCTCTCGCAAGACCTCCTCCACGCTCGGACCACGAACCACCGAAGGGGGGACACGGGAAGGAACGACCTTCGGTCCCGTCGGCGTCGCCAGCGCGGGAGGTGAGCCCGACTCGGGAGGCGCTGGCTCGGGGGACACACGCACAGGAGGGGATGGCTCATCGGGTTTGACCACCGGCCACGCCAACGTCTGCCCCACCTGCACGGGGACCACCTCGCCCCCGGGCTGACGGAAAGCGATGGCGCCTTCGTGCAAGGTGACCGCGCCACCCTCCCCTCGCTCCTCCACCGTGAAGCGCGTGCCCATGACCTCGATGGCGCCGCCCGACACGAGCACCACCGCGGGGAGCGCGCCCTGCGGGCGATGACCCACCGAGAACTCCGCGCGACCACGGACCAGCCGAACACCCGAGGACTCTCGACGAACGACGAGCGCGCCCTCGTTCCGGAGGGTGATGCCTCGGGATGCGTCCAGAAGCGAAGCATCGCCCCCTTGAATCACCACCCCCTCGGAGTCCTCCCGAACCACGAGGTCAGCGCTCGCGTGCGCGATCTCGAGCCCGCCCACGGAGCGCACGGAAGGAGTCCCCATGAAGAACACCACGAGGGCCACCGCGACCGCCGACACGGCGAGGCCCCAGAACACAGGACGCCGGTGCCATGCGGCGGGCCTGGGCTCGCGAGCATCCCGCAGTCGCGCGCCCACCCGGGCCCGGACAGCAGGCGGCATCCCTTGCTCGCGGCGAAGCGAATCTTCACGCCGCAGCGCTGCGCGGAGGTCACGGGGCGCCATCATCCACCTTCCATCCCCAGGCCGTCAGGCGGCCCTGAGCGCGGCTGATCAACTTCGACACGTAGCCCTCTGACAACGAGAGCAGCTGGGCAATCTCGCGCTGGCTCAAATCGTCCAGGAGCTTCAAGGTCATCACCACCCGCTCCTGCCCCGGCAAGCAGTCCAACGTCGCCGTGGCGCTGCGCACCGCCTCCCTGTGCGTGAGGGCCGACTCCGGCGTGGACTCCACGTGCGCCGGGTGCGCCGGGAACAAGAGGTTGGCGATGCGCTGTCGGAACGTCCTCTCGCGCCGCAAGGCCGAGAACGCCACGTTCTGCGTGACACGAAAGAGCCAGCCCCGCACATCCTCCTCGCGCAGCCAGGCCTGGTGCTCCCAGGCCTTGAGGAACACGTCATGCGTGACGTCTTCGGCCCAGCCCGAACGGCCCGCCGCATACCGCATCGCCCACGCGTAGACGTCCTCGACATGCGCCTCGTAGAGCGTGTCGAAGGACACGGGCCGGGCAGGCGGGACCTTGTAGTGGACAGCACGCGACATCCATCACCTGCGAACCTACGAGCGAAGCGCGAGAAACTTTCCTCCGAAGGCTACAGCCCCCACGAGAGCTGCACGCCAGTTTCGAGCCTCACGCCTCCCCGTGACCACAGTGCCTCGCCCTCGCGCACATGCGTCACGGGCCGCAGCAGCCCCAGGGCCGCGCGCGCCTCCACGGCGAGACGCTCGGTGAACCGCCACCCGAGCTTCATCCGAGCCCAACCCGCGGGAGAGACCTGGGTACCGCGCTGCCCCGACACCCAGGTGTCCTCGAGCCGGAAGGCGTGCACGACGAGGCCCGCGCCCACAGCGGGCTCCAGTCGCAGCCGCTCCGTCACGGCGTGGCGGTAACTGACGAAGGCACCACCTTGCACCTCGAACACGTTCAGCGCCGGCTCGCGGGACACGCCGAGCCCCGCCTCCGCATCCAGCCCCCAGTCCCCCAGCCCCCACCTGACGGAGAGCAGCCAGTGGGGAGCGACTCCGGGTCCACCCCAGAGCGTCCCCAGCCCCAGTCCCAGGTCCAGCGCTGCGCGCGATGGAGCAGCGGCCACCTCCACGGGAGCCTGGAGCACGGGCTCGGATTGGGGCGGCTCTGGTTCTGGTTCTGGCTCGGGCTGCACCGCTCGCGTCATCTCGGCGAGCTTCTGCGCGACCTCCAGATGGAGCTCCGCGATGGAACCCCGTCCCACGCGGACGCTCTGCTCGACGCGCTGCCGAGGCCCGACCGCCTCGAGCAACAGTCCCTCAGGAGCACGGCTCGCGCTCAGCCGAACCTGGGCCGGGCCACGTGCCGAGACGACCGCGAAGCCCTCCTGAATCAGCCGCAGGGCCACCTTCCGCTCCAGCTCCACGCCGTCCCATCGTCGATAGTCCTGTTCAGGGAGCGCGCGGAGGTCGAACGAAACCGACACCACCGGGGACTGGGTCAGGACGACGAGGGAGAGCGCGCAGAGCAGTGCGGTCATGCGGTGTCGGCGAGAGTACCGTCGGCCGTGGCCCTTCGGGCAGGAAAGTATTTTCGGCGTCGTGAGTAGCCAGGGACATGACGCTCCTTCGCTCCGTGAGCATCCTGCTGCTCTGCGCTGGCGTGGCCGCCTGTGAAGGCGCCGCGAAGAACAACCACCATGTCGGTGGAGGTGGAGGCGAACCCGAGCCTCCAACCCCGTCCGACACCCTCCGTCCGGCGCCCGCGAAGTTCTCCTGCGACGCGAGCACCGTCCCCACGGAGCTGCCGTTGCCCCGGCTGTCCCGGAAGCAGCTGATGAACTCGCTGCGCTTCGCCATCGAGCGTGCGCTGCCAGACGAGGCCGAGGCCATCTGGACGAAGCTCACCTCCATCCTCGCTCGCTACCCCACGGACCAGCGCACGCCCGCGCCCGGCGACGTGAAGGGCGGCTTCAGCCGACTGGACCAGTCCATCCAACAGACCCAGGTCGACGTCATGTACGACCTGGGCACGGCCGTGGCCCAGGAGCTGACCCGCACCGACGCGCGCCGCGACGCGCTGCTGGGCAGTTGCGCGAGTGACAGCCAGACCTCCAACGACCGGGCCTGTCTGGAGACCTTCCTCCGAGGCTGGGGCTCCCGCGTCCTGCGCCATCCCTTGTCCACCGCGGAGGTCACGACCTTCGCGGACATCGCGGGTGCCACGCCCGTGGACAGGGCCGCAATCGCGGACGTCATAACCACCCTGCTGAACTCCCCTGCGTTCCTCTACCGGCTCGAGCATGGAACCACGGCCGGCGAGCCAGTGAGTCCCCTCTCCGCGTTCGAGCTGGCCGCGAAGCTGTCCTACCAATTCTGGCAGGCGCCTCCAGATGACGCGCTCTGGGCCTCGGCGTCGGACGGCTCGCTGCTGACGGAGCGCGGCTTCGAGACGCAGCTCGACCGGCTGCTGCAGAGCCCCGAGCTGCGCGGCTCGCTGGACGAGTTCGTCAGCGAGTGGCTGCGCCTCGATGAGCTTCCGTCCCTGGTGGCGCTCCGGAACGACCCCGTCTATCGAGCCTTCGTCGGCGCGCAGCTGCCCACGGACGCCACGCGCGCCGCGATGTTCGACGACGTCCAGCGCTCCGCCTGGAGCACCCTCGTGTCGGGTGGCTCGGTGAGCGACTTCCTCAATGACCGGAGGTCCTACACGGCGGACCCCTTCCTGGCCGGCATCTACGGCGTCCCCGTCTGGGATGGCGAAGGCCCAGCGCCCATCATCCCCTCCCAGAATCGCAGCGGCCTGCTCACCCGCGCGGCGTTGCTGGCCACGGGGACCGCGTCGACGCGTCCCATCCACAAGGGCTACCTGGTGCGCAACGCGCTGCTCTGCCAGCAGGTCGGCGCCCCTCCGCCCAACGCCAGCGACCGACCCCCCGCGCCGACAGAGAGCATGACGACGCGGCAGGTGGTGACCCAGCTCACCTCCGGAGGCAGCTGCGGGGGCTGCCACAACAACTCCATCAATCCACCGGGCTTCGTGCTGGAGGGGTTCGATGCGCTCGGACGGGAGCGCGGCGTGGAGCGGCTGTTCAATCCGCAGGGCCAGGAGACGGCCGCGCCCTCCGTGGACACCTCCGCGGACGTGTGGCTCTACGACTCCGAGCAGCGGGACATCTCCAACGCCGTGGAGCTGTCGCGAATGGTCGATGAGAGCCAGCTCTTCGAGTCCTGCGTCGCGCAGCACTACTTCCGCTTCGCGCACGCCCGCGTGGAGTCCACCTCCCGCGATGGGTGCCTGCTCTCGGAGCTGGAGTCCGTCGCGCGCAGCGGCGCGCCGATGGCCGACCTGCTGAAGACCCTCGCCCGACACCCCACCTTCCAGCAGAGGAGCTTCCCGTGAGCAACACACCTGTCTTCCGATGGGACCGCCGCATGTTCCTGCGCGGCGCGGGCGGCGCCGTGCTGGCGTTGCCGCTGCTCCCCTCGCTCTTGAGCCCCCGCGAGGCGAAGGCCCAGGCCGCCCAGCGCCCGAAGTGCTTCGTGCACTTCCGCACGCCCCACGGCGCCATCTTCGGCGCGAGCATGTGGCCGACGGACGCCACGCTGACGCAGAGCCTGTTCTACGCGGACCACGACGTCCGGCGAGGAGACCTGGTCGCGACGCCCGACACGAGCGGTGACGTGGCCCTCAGCCGGGTGCTCACCGCGAAGTCTTCCGTGCTCACGCCCACACTCGTCTCGAAGATGAACCTCCTGCGGGGGCTCGATTTCCCCCTGTACATGGGACACAACTTCGGCGCCCCGCTGGGCTACTACGACTTCGACAAGCAGCGGCCCGGCTCCCCCCGAGCGACCATCGACCAGGTGATGGCCTACTCACCGGCCTTCTACCCAAGCGTCGCCTCCGTCCGGAAGCGGAGCGTCGCCATCGCGGGCTCCGGCACGTCGACGGGCAGTTGGGGATACAGCACCCCTGGAGTCCGCTCCTCTGGCGTCGCCACGAGCGCTCTCGGCGGCACGGAGAGCTCACTCGCCCTGTTCGACACCTTGCTGGCGGGGACGAGCAGCCCCGGCACCACCCGGCCCTCCGTGGTGGACAAGGTCCTCGAGAGCTACCGGCGACTGCGCAACGGCAACAGCCGACTCTCCGCCGAGGACAAGCGGCGGTTGGACCAGCACATCGACGCCGTCGCCGAGCTGCAGCGCCGGCTGGAGACCACCAGCGCCGGCTGCCAGGTGCCGCCCCGCCCGACCATCGACAACCTGTCGCTGCGAAACTCCGGCGCCTTCGCGGGCGACCCCGCGATGAACGTCGAGTACTTCCGGCTCATCAACGAGGTGCTCGCGGTGGCGATGAACTGCGGCGTCTGTCGCGTCGCCACGCTGAGCATCGACGAGAACAACCAGAACCTGACCTTCACCCCGCGCGCGCCGCAGGGAGAGGACTGGCACAACAACGTCGTGCACCCATCGACGGTGCCCGGGGCGAACCAGGACCTGGTGGTCCAGTTCAACCAGGTCTTCTTCTCGCAAGTGTTCCTCGACCTCGTCTCCCGCTTCGAGCGGTTCTCGAACGGCGTGGGAGGAACACTGCTGGATGACGCGCTCATCGCGTGGGGACAGGAGAATGGCAACACGCCGCACTTCTCCTTCTCCGTCCCCGTCATCACCGCCGGGAGCGCGGGAGGCGCCCTGAAGACGGGCAGCTACTGCGACTACCGGAACATCACGCGCAAGGTGAGCGGCGACTCGAGCACCGGCAGCGAGGGCAGCTTCCTGTGGGCGGGCCTGCTCTACAACCAGTGGCTCGGCACGGCGCTCCAGGCCATGGGCATCCCGAAGTCGGAGTGGAGCGAGACGGACCACCCCGGCTACGGCTGGAAGGCGTCGTACCAGTCCACCTACGAGTACCTCTTCACCAACAAGGGCTTCAGCTCGGCGCAGGCGTACCCGTCGTCGATGTGGCAGAAGACCGGGGAGCTGCTGCCATTCCTCGCGCCCTGAATCAGAGGGACTGGATGAACCGGAGCAGCGCCGCGCGCTGAGCGGCGCTCGAGGTGCGGAAGGCCTCCTTGGAGGACTCGGCTTCTCCTCCGTGCCACAGGATGGCCTCGGAGAGGCTGCGCGCACGGCCGTCATGCAGATAGGCCTCACCACCGCTGACGCCCGCCGTCAGGCCGATGCCCCAGAGGGGTGGCGTGCGCCACTCCGCGCCCGAGGCCCCCTCCTCCGGGAGGTTGTCCGCCAGCCCCACGCCCAGGTCATGCAACAGCAGGTCGGTGTAGGGGCGAATCACCTGACTCCGCAGCTCGGCGTAGGGGTGGTACGGGCTGGTCGTCAACGTCGCGACGTGACACCGCGCACAGCCCATTCCGCCAAAGAGGCCCTCGCCCTGAATCGCCTGGGCGTCACCGAGATTGCGGCGCGCGGGGACTCCGAGCAGCGCGAGGTAGCGCACCATCTTCTCCAGGTCCGCGTCCGCCAGCTCGGTGCTCACCGCAGCGCAGGTCTGCTCCGAGCCGCAATCCGGAACAGGGAAGACGGACGTGGTGACCCCCATGTCGACATTGAGCGCGTTCGCGACCTGATGGCGGAGCCTCGCCTTGCCCGCCTTCCAGCCGAAGCGTCCCGCGCGCGTCTGGCCCGTCTGCGGGTCCACCACCGTCTGCATGCGCCCGGAGATGCCATCGCCATTGGCGTCATTCGGGTCGGCGAGGCTGGCCAGCGTGTTCTCCTCCACCGCCTCCAACAGTCCCAACCCGACCAGGGGCGGCGTGATTCGGGCGGAGTGATGCGTGGGCACGGGCCCCGTGAAGGCGTAGACCGGGCGCCGCAGCTGATAGCCCGTGCCGTCCCCATACGTGCCGTTCGTCACCGTCCAGCCCGAGATGCTCACGCCGCCCTCGGGGGAGCCCTGGGTGCTCTGCGGTTGGAGGACCCCTCCCAACGCTGGATGCGCCGTCACCGTGGTGCCGACCACGCCCACCTTGACGGTATGGCGCAGGGGTGGCGCGACGACGAGGTACCCATGGGGGCTGGCTCCACTGGAGCCAGCCCCGTTCACCGTGAAGCTCACCGGGGACGTGGTGCTCAGTCCTCCCGAGGTGTTGCCGATGGTGAAATGGTATTGGACGACCGTGCCCGCCGGGACGTTGGTGAGCCATTGGGTGTTCGTGCCGGAGCTGTCACGCGCCATCCGGAAGCTCTGCTGCCCGCCACCGTTGAGCCGATAGTGCACGTCCGCCCAGGGCGCGGCGTTCACATGGAACCGCACGGTGTACACGGACGTCGCCGGGTCGGGCGGAAGCGCGCGGCCATTGTTGATGTGACAGGCCACGCAGCTGCGCGCGATATAGGAGGGTCCGAGCTTGTTCTGCTGCGCGGTGAGGCTCGGGTTGCCGGCCTCCGAGTGGGAGCCATCCGCGAAGTCGGTGTGATGAAGGCGCCGGCCCTCGACGAACGGCTGCGCATTCACAGGCGCCAGGTTCGTCGCCATCTGCTTGAACAGGTGCGCCGGCTCGCTCGAGTAGTTGTAGCCCAGCGTCGTACGCCCCCCCAGCCACGCGGTCTCCGGGAGGGGGAACGAGTCCAGGTTCGAGCCCCGTCCCTCCCAGGGCACCATGCCGCCCTGGCCCACGAGGTAGAGGAACGCCGTGCCGTAATAGTTGGCGCGTCCCACGACGGGCGGGAGCATGAAGGGGCTGATTTCAATCTCCATGCGGTCGCCCACCTGGAGCCGCCGGTTCTCCTTCGCGTTGTAATTGAGGGTGGCCGTGTAGCGCAGGGGGTCCACCTGCGCCATGTCCACGTTGAACCAGTATTGAGAGAGCACCGCCTGGCCTTGGTAGAAGGCGCGGAAGTCCGGCGTGTCCAGGGGCCAGAGCGAGGTGATGTTGACGGTGATGTCGTTGCCACCCTTGGCGACCCTGTCGATGACCTCGATGCTGTACGTGCGGTACTCGAAGTACAGCGGCAGGTAGTGCTCGTAGCTCTGGAATTGTGACTCACGCGCGTGGCGGTCTCTCGACCGGTCCGCCAGGCGGGTGATGAGCGCCGTGGGCGTATCCACCACCAACGCGGGCTCCAGCGGGGTGCTGGCGTCGAAGAGCGGGACCACTGGGGCCAGGGGCGTCGCAGTCGACGAAGCCACAGGCGGCGATTCATCGTGATGAGCTTGGGGCGCGTTCCCACAGGCGCCGATGAACAACCCCAAGATGGCCAGACTCCAAGCCGCCGCTCGTGTGCTGGATGGCTCTCTCATGCCTGGGATTATATCCCCGCAAAAGCCGCAATACGCGCCCACGCAGACACATGCGTCGCATGCATCCGATGTCTGTCTGAAATGAGATATCCGAGGCCCGCCCCTTCACCGTGTCGCGGCATCCACCTGTTGTCGCGGAGCCCGTGTGTCCAGGACCACCTGGCCGTCCTTCATCACGAACCTCACCTGCTTCAGCGCGTGGATGTCCTTCAGCGGGTCTCCCTCCACCGCGACCAGGTCCGCGAGCTTGTTCGGCTCGACGGAGCCGAGCTGGTCCTGCATCCGCAGCAGCTCCGCCGCGTTCACCGTCGCGGCGCGCAGGATGTCCACGGGCTTCAGGCCCGCCTCGGCATAGGCGATGAACCACTTCACGCTGGCCTGCCCTCGCGTCAGCCCTGGCATCCCCAGGTACATGTCCGAACCGGCGGCCACCCGGACGCCCGCGGCCACCGCGCGGCGGAGGCGCTCCTGGGCCTTGGTGAGGTTCCTCCTGCAGCGCTCCTTCATCTTGCGCTGGCGCTCCACATCGCCTCCCCGGGCCTCGAAGGAATCACAGACCTCCAACGGGCCGTCGGTGGGCACCAGGAAGATGCGCTTGCGGACCATGGGCGCCACCACGTCATCGGGAAGGGAGTACCCATGTTCGATGGAGTCGACGCCCGCCTGGACCGCCACGCGGATGCTCTCGTCGAGAGTGGTGTGCGCCGCCACGGGCCGCGTCTTGCGGTGGGCCTCCTCGACGATGACCTTCATCTCCTCCAACGAGAGGAGGTTGTGTCCGTTGTCGACGATGACCTTGATGCAATCCGCGCCGTCAGCGATGGCCTGACGCACGGCGCGCCGGGCCTCCTCCACGCCGGAGACGGTGACGTACTCCTGCTCGATGAGGGGCTGCGCCGGGACCTGGAGCGTGGGGAACTGACCGCCATGCGGCGCGAGCGCGCGGGTGCTGGCGGAGATGCGCGGCCCCTTCACCCAGCCACGCTGGATGGCGTTGCGCAGCGCCACGTCCCCGTTGAGCCCGGAGTTGCCGAGGTCTCTCACCGTCGTGATTCCCGCCTCGAGCATCTCACGGCCCAGCTTCGCGCCCAGCAGCGCACGCTCGGCGGTGCTCTGCTGGAAGAGAGGCCCGAGCGAGTCGCCACTCTCCGCATCGACCTCCAGCAGCAGGTGCGAGTGCGAGTCGATGAGCCCAGGCAACAGGGTGACGTCGCCCAGGTCCAGGACGCGTGTCCCCGCCGGGATGGGCAGTCCGCTGCCCACGGCCTGGATGCGCGAGCCCTCGATGAGCACGACCGCGTCCGGCAGGGCCTTGTCACGCTTCCCATCGAAGAGTCGCGCGGCGCGCAGGGCGATGCGCGGAGGCGCCTCCGGGGTGGGCGTCTGGGCCCATGACGGCGAGGGAAGGCTCCACGAGAGGAGCATGCCCAGGACCGTCGTCAACAGTCGTCGGGAACGATGGGACAAGGCGAGACTCCCCCGGTGCGCGGTGTTCAACCACTGTACGCGCGCCGCCCTGCCTTCTGAAGACTGTCATCGGCGCTGAAGTCGAACGGCACCGTCCGGGCTTGGGGCGACCATGACGAGGGCCGTTGCGCGGCGGCGCGAGGCAAAGGCATCACTCGACCGGCTGTCACCGCGCGTCCGCGATGCGCTTGAGCAACTCGTGCAGCAGCAGGCTTTCGCCGGGCGAGAGCACGCCCTGGAGCCCCTCCATGGATGCGCGCATGACCGTGGCGACGGCGCGGGCATCCGTGCTCGCCGGGGACTCGCCCTCATTCGAAATCGCGGCCACCACCGCCTCACGCGCGGCTTCGGCGAGCCCGAGGTCTCGTTGGTCCTCGGGCTGGGCCAGCAGCATCAGCACGGCCCCGGTGCCCATCGCCGACACCAGACCGAACGCACGCTCCTCGCTGACCCGCAGCCGCCCCGCGAGCGCGATGTTCCGGATGCGCCTGCGCAGCACCGCCGCCCCATCGCCGAGGGCCGGCGAGTGCGACGACAGATAGGGGTCGCTGCTCATCAGCGCGAACAGACCGGGGTGGCCGAGGCCAAACGCCACGTGCATGTCCCATCCATCGCGGAAGTCCTGGAGCGGGTCGGGGTGCGGCCGCCGCGTGGCCTTCTCCGACACGTAGCGCTTCATCACATGCTCGATGACCGCGCCGACGAGGCCCCGCTTGTCGCCGAAGAGCCGGTACAGCGTCGGTGCCTGCACGCCGGCCGCGGAGGCGACCGCGCGCGTCGTCACCGCATCCGGCCCTCCCGTGGCGATGAGCTCGGCCGCGGCCTCGATGATGCGGATGCGCACATCCGAGCCCGCCTCGGCCTCGTCGGCGAGCTTCTCCCGGTCCGTCATTTCACGGGGATAGCACGCGGCCAGAATCACCGCTAACGGGACATTGACATCGTCGATAACGAGCCCTACGTTTCCGCTGGAAACGATAATCCGTTTCCATTGATAACACCTGGAGGCAGTCGGATGATCGTCGTGACCGGAGCAACGGGGCGGCTCGGCCGCCTCATCGTGGAGAGGCTCATCACCCGGGTGCCCGTGGAGCGGGTCGCCGTCAGCGTCCGCGACCCGGGGAAGGCCCAGGAGCTGGCCGCGAGGGGCCTTCGGGTGCGCCAGGGCGACTTCGCCCAGCCAGCCAGCCTCGTGCACGCGTTCGAGGGAGCGACCCAGGTCCTGCTCGTCTCTTCCAATGCACGTGCCCATGGCGGGGACACCCTGGCGCAGCATCGCTCGGCCATCGACGCCGCGCGTGCCGCGGGCGTGAAGCGCATCGTCTACACCAGCCATATGGCCGCGAGCCCTTCCTCGGCCTTCCCTCCCATGCACGACCACGCGGCGACGGAGCAGTTGCTGAAGGACTCCGGCCTTCAGTGGACCGCGCTCCGCAATGGATTCTACGCGGCGAGCGCGGTGATGCTGCTGATGCGAAGCGTGGAGACGGGCGTCTTCGAGGCACCGGAGGATGGCCAGGTCTCCTGGACCACGCACGAGGACCTCGCGGAGGCCGCCGCCGTGGTTCTGGCGAACGAGGGTCGGTATGAAGGCCCGACCCCGCCGCTCACGGCGACACGAGCCCTGGACTTCGAGTCGCTCTGCGCTATCGCCTCAGAAGTGTTGGGTCGTCCGGTGCGTCGCGGCACCGTGTCCGAAGACGCGATGCAGGCGAGACTGGAGGCGGCCGGCATGCCTTCGCACGTGGTCGCCATCTCCCTGGGCCTCTACCGCGCGAGCCGTCACGGTGAGTTCGCGGCGGTCGACCCCACGTTGTCGGAGCTGCTCGGTCGCGCGCCGATGAACATGCGCGATGTCGTCGCCAAGGCGCTCGGCTGACCGCACGGGACCGCGCCACTTTCGGACAAGTCCATCCCCGGGACACCACCGTGGAGCGAGCAGGCGCCCCTGGCCATGTATCCTCGCGAGAGCGATACGACCATGCCTCCTCGCGCGTCTTCTCTTCTCGGGTTCATCATCGCGGCAGTGCTGGCCTCCAGTGGCGGGGCGCTCGCGGACAACCCACCGCTGACGGGTTCGAACTACGCCATCGACGTGTACCAGGGCCCGGTGCTGGCGCCAGTGCGGGTGTCGGGTCTGTCGGGCGCCTATGCGCCCATCGCCGAGGGCGTCGAGGGCATCAGCGTCAACACCGCCGCGCCCGCCATGCGCTCGCTCTATTCGTCGAAGCACGTGGACTACGACCTGTCCGCGGGCTTCACGTTCCCCAGCTCGCTGCGCGACACCGACTTCGACAACAACGGTTCGGTGGGCTTCGCCAAGGAGGAGTTCGTCTTCGTCCAGTTGGGAGGCCTCATCCAGTGGGGTCCCTGGGGAGTGGGCGGCGCCGCGTCGATCCAGAACTACACCCTGGGCCAGGACGCGAACGGCCAGGTCCTCGACCTGGGGATGACGCGCTTCCAGCTCCAGCTCGCGCGCAGCTTCTTCGAGGCGGAGCTGGTGGTGGGCGTGGGCCTGCGCGCGGTTTCGCTGAACATCAACCCCGCCCAGGACACCAACAACACGCTGGCCACCATGCTCGGCGCCAACGTGGAGGCTGGGGCCCTCTGGACGCCCATGGACCTGCCGCTGCGCGCCGCGCTGTCCCTCCGGGCGCCCGTCAAGGGAAGCCTCACGCCGGGCGGACCCGCCACCGCGGATGACGCGGGCAACGTGCGGGTCGCCGGTCTCTACCTGCCTGACTCCGTGAGGCTCCCCTGGGAAATCGAAGCGGGCATCGCCTGGCAGTTCGGTGCACGCCCGCTCCAGATGCCGTGGGGGCCTGAGCGCGCGGAGCGCTTCAAGGCCCTGCCCCGCTCCAAGCTGCTGCTGACGGGCTCCGTGCTGTTCAGCGGCGCGGTGTCGAACGCCATCGGCTTCGACTCATTCCTGTCGCAGCGGCTGGAGCGCTCGGGGCGGCGGCTGTCGGTCTCTCCTCGCATCGGCGCGGAGCTGGAGCCCCTCGAGAATCGCCTGCAGCTGCGCGCGGGCAGCTACCTGGAGCCGAGCCGCTTCGACACCGTCGGGCCGCGCCTGCACGGCACCGTCGGCGCGGAGGTGCGGCTGTTCCAGTGGTCCGTCTTCGGCCTGATGTCGCCCGACACCTCGTGGCGAGTCAGCGGCTTCGCCGATGTGTCCCGTCGCTACTTCGCCTGGGGTGTCGGCGCGGGCACCTGGCACTGAGCCACGGCGAGGCCATGGGCGCGTGCGAGCCTCCACGGATGGCAAACCACCTGGTTCCAGAAGGTGCGCTTCAAACCCGCGACCCTCACGCTCGAGCTCTCCGACACCACCTTCGCCGTCCGCCAAGGCTGGGCGAGCTTCGGAGACACTCGCATCGAGGCCACCCCGCTGGCCACCGCGGGCGACTGCGTTGCCAATGACTCACAGACCGGCCGAGGCAACATCGACCTGACCGGGACCCCGTTCAGCATCGAGCCCGGTCAATTCCAGACCTCGGGCTTCAATCCGAGCGGTACGGCCACCTTCAGGGGCAGCCAAATCGTCAACCTCCGAGACGGCGGCTACTGCGGGAGCATCGGCCCTCCCGAGAACGTCCTGCGGCTCGCTTTCCGGACGCCCCCCTCGCGAGGTCCTCGCCCCACGAGCGCGAGCAATCGCTGAGCCGCCCCGGGTTCTCGACACATCGCGCGCCGGACGGCGGCGAGTGTTCAGCACAGGCCTCCGGTGGCGTCCCCAGGGCATGGGTTCGTACCCCGGGTCCGTGAACATGCCCCTCCAACCATCCAAGCGGCGTTCAGCAACGCTCTCATCGTACTCCCTGGTCAGTGGCCTCCACCGGGCGGGCGTGAGCTATTTCCCGGCCCCAGCGGCCTCCATTCCAATCATCGTCACCGAAGGCTCCATGGATGAACGAGGCCGCTCCTCGTCCCATCGGGTTCCACACCCGCCTCACTCCTCGGACCCTGAAGCTGAGATGGCACATCATTCGGACATCTGCATCGTTGGCGCCGGAATCGGCGGACTGACCTGCGCCGCCCGTTTGGCGGCCGCGCCATCGAGCAACCACCTGAGCATCAAGGTGTTCGACTTGAACACCCACGTGGGCGGCCGAATCCTCTCGAGAAAGCTCGACTGCGGAGAAATCGCCGAACTGGGCGCGGCACGCTACTCACCGCAACTGCACCCACGCTTCCAGGCCCTCATGCACGGCTTCCAGCATCGACATGAGACCTATCCATTCACCCAGGCGGAGTTCCAAGGCCACACACAGGGACGACTCAGAGCCACCCTGCTCGAGCTGCTCTGCCTGCTGGAAGCCCATCCGCATGATTCATTCCTGGGCTTCGTCAGCCACTACCTGGGAGAAGGCGAGGCCAGGCGGACCATCAAGGCCATGGGGTATGACGCCTTGCTCCTGCCCATGGTCTCCGCGTCCATGGCCTATGGCATCATCAAGAAGCACCCCGAGACACAGGGGCTGCTCGACGACACAGGCAACCAATGGCGCTACGCACCGGCGGGCTACGGCCAGCTCCTGGCGCGACTGCAGAAGCAGGCCCAGTCCGACCGGGTCGAGTTTCGGATGGAACACTGCCTGCACTCCATCTCTCGCTTTGGAGACAGCTACCTGCTCGCCTTCAGCCACCGAGGCAGCTCGCAGTTCCATCGAGCGCGGCACCTCATCCTGGCCATCCCACCATCCGCCATGTCACGGCTCAATCTCGGATTCCCCACCCGCTGGAGTCCGCATCAATACGGCTCACTTCCCTTGTTCAAGGGCTTCTTGACCTTCGACACCCCCTGGTGGCGAGACCTCCAGTTGACCGACAAGGTCCTGGTGGTCGACAACCCCTTGAGGAAGCTCTATTTCAAAGGCAGGAAATACGTCCAGTTCTACACCGACGGAGAGAACGCCACCTATTGGCGTGACTGTGTGGAGCAAGGCGA
Source organism: Myxococcus guangdongensis (assembly GCF_024198255.1). Taxonomy (NCBI): domain Bacteria; kingdom Pseudomonadati; phylum Myxococcota; class Myxococcia; order Myxococcales; family Myxococcaceae; genus Myxococcus; species Myxococcus guangdongensis. Next base: position 180,505 of record NZ_JAJVKW010000015.1, on the reverse strand, counting down.
GGATGTCTATCTGAGCAAGGTCCGCGCCTGCATGGAGCAGGTCCTCCCCCTCGGCGGCAAGCCCCTGCCTCCCATCAAGGACCATTTCCACAAGCATTGGTCACATGGCGTGGAGTTCAGCCTCGAGCCCAGGGTCAGACAACCCGGGGCCTTGCTTCATCGCGATGGTGTCATCGCCTGCTCGGATGCCTACACACCCCATGGTGGCTGGATGGAGGGGGGCCTCCTCAGCGCACATCAAGCAACCCGGCTGTTGCAGGAACGGCTCGTCGGCGCCCCCGAGCGTCGGCCCTGACACCCCTCCTCACAGCACTCCGTGCCGGACGTCATGAGCATCCTCCATCTCCCGCGGCTTCACTTTCGAGGCTTTGCCCGCGCCAATGTCCCCACCGGGAACCGAAACACCCATGGGCAGCTCGACCTCGCGACCAACACCGTCTTCATGGATGGCGCGCCGTTCGACCTCCACCGGGCGCCCTCTGAATTCCATGAGCACCTGAAGCAACTGGCTCCCAGATTCGATGCGGAGGGGAGACCCGCCCCTGAAGGCATCTTCAGCGAGGCAGCCGGCTACAACCTCGGCGGCAACAATCACTTCTCCTGGGAGGAGGTCCGGCTCACGGGCGTACAGCTGCGCGAAGGTGTCATCGACACGGAAGACCCTCTGGTGGGAGCCCGACTGGCGCTCTGGGGGCACTACAACGAGTACCTGCGCACGACGTTCAACCGCGCCAGATGGGTGGACAACAACCCCAGCCGACCGGACACCACCCTCATCTACGCCGGGCAGCTGACGCTGAGCGACAAGCACGCCACGCCTCACACCCCACCCTTGCTCACGGCGAGCATTCCGCGGGCGCATTCCGTCCGCTGGCTCGGAGCAGGGCATGTCGTCGAGCGCAGCCCTCATTTTCTCGACGAAGAATTCAGCCGCTCGCGACTGTTCCAGTTCTCCCTCCCCAAGAAGGACGCGCTCTTCCCACTCGATTCACGGGCCACGGCGTCCCCCGGCCTGGGTGCCGTGCAGCGAGCACTGGAGGACGAGGAGATTCTGGGACTGACGGTCCAGTACGCCTTGTTCAACATGTCGACGCCGCGAGCCGCCGATTCCGCCGTCTTCCATGACCTCATCGGCACCATCGGGCTGTGGTGCAAGCACGAGCTGGAGACGTACCCAGCAGGACGCCTGCTGTTGCCTCGCCAACCCGGCCTGGGACCGGTCGCGGTGAAGGTGCAGCCGGACCGGGTGTCCCTCAACATGCCGACCGCGATTCCCTTCACGACCCGAAGCGCTCGACCTGTCTCGGCCGAACACCCCACGCATGGCCTGGGCGGGAAACTGCCACTGGGGGACCTCGAGCTGCGCGACCCATCCGGCACCCTGCTCGCGCGGCTCCCCGAGGCACTCTATCTCGACCATGGGCGTCACCATGGCGTCCTCGACGTGCCGCTGTTGGGCTCCGCCACGGGTTCGCTGTCCCTGACAGGCGAACACGCGCAGTGGGACGAGGTCGACTGGGTGGTGCAGTCCGACGACAACCACCTGTTCCTCGAGTCCCCCCACAAACGAAAGAACCGGGTCTTCCCCCAGACCCTCACGGTGCAGAGTCGCCTCCGTGGCGAACTGGCCTCCCCGCCGGCGTTGGCCGTGCACGTCGAGGACTCCGACATCGCGACGGCGCAGCTGGCCCCTTCTCCGCATGGGACGGGCCATGCGCAACTCACCCTCATCGGCCAACGGCCTGGAGCAACCCGCGTCGCGCTCAGCGTCGGAGACGACAGCCAGTTCATCGGTGTCCGGGTGTTACCCGACGACTGGCATCTGGAGGAGGTCCCCACCGAGCAGGTCGACTACGCATTCTTGTATCGGCACGTCATGAGCTACTACGAGCTGATCTACCCGTTCATGTCGAACAAGGTGTTCAGCATGGCGGACCGCTGCAAATGCGAAACGTACTCCCGACTGATGTGGCAGATGTGTGATCCGCTCAACCGGGACAAGAGCTACTACATGCCGAGCACCCGGGAGCTCTCTCTCCCCAAGTCGAACCTGTTCCTGAAATACCTGACGAACATCGAAGCCACCTCCAGGACCTCTCTCCCCGAGCCGGAGGGACCGCGCCCCATCCACAGCAAGGCCCAACTGGTCCAGGAATTGAAGCGGGCGATCGATCTGGAGCTGTCCCTGCTGCATCAATATCTGTACGCCGCCTACTCCATTCCCAACTACGAACAGGGACTCGAGCAGGTCCGGGCGGGCCGTTGGCAGCTGGCCGAGCTGGAACTGGCCTGCGGCTCCGAGGACCGACGCCGCAACAGCGGCATGCGGGGGACGCTGCTCGAAATCGCGCATGAAGAGATGATTCACTACCTGGTCATCAACAATGTGTTGATGGCGCTGGGTGAGCCCTTCCATGCCGGCACTTCCATGCTGGGGGCCCAGGCGCGGCGGCATTTCGGCCTGGATGCCGAGTTCGCCCTCGAGCCTTTCTCCGAGCACGTGCTCGCGAAGTTCATTCGCTTCGAATGGCCCGGACATCTCCCCTCGCCAGGAAGGTCCATCTCGGACCTCTACACCTCGATTCGCCAGGCGCTCCGTGAGCTGCCCGACCTGTTCGCCCCCCGCGCTGGCAAACCCGGAGGGGAACACCACCTCTTCTTGAATGAGCTGACCAACAAACACTTTCCAGCCTATCAACTGGAGGTCTTCGACCGGGACAGCGCGCTCTTCTCCATTGATTACGTCACCGCCCAGGGAGAAGGGGTCGCGGTCGATTCGCCTCACTTCGAGTCCTCGCATTTCCAGAGACTGCGCGGCATGGCCTCCCGATTCAGCGCGCGGAAGCAGCCCTTCGAGCCCGCGGTTCCCGCCTTGAGGAACCCAACCCTGGAGCCACGCGAGAGCTGCGTCGAGGTCACGAACGAGCGCGCCAGGGCGCTGATGACGCTCTATCAAGGGTGTCACGCGCTGATGATGTCGTTGATGACGCATCACTTCGCGCAGAGCCCGTCGGGCAGCCTGCGCCGCTCCCGCTTGATGAATGCCTCCATCGACATCATGACGGGCCTGCTGCGTCCGCTCTCGACGACCCTGATGCGGACGCCATCCGGCATTCCCGGGCGCAACGCAGGGCCCCCCGTGCCCGAGTCAGCCCATGAGCCCATCAGCAGCGACTACGCGCAGGGGTGCCTGGAGCTGGCTCGGAGATGCCTGACGCTGGCGCAACGGGCCCGCGAGCTCGGCGCGGACCTCGTCGGCGTGGCACCGATAGAGATGTTGGAGTTCTTCGACCGACAGCTGACCGACCTGGCCCACGGGAAGCTTTCAAGGGAGGCCTGAATGCATGAAACCATCATCGTGGGCGGTGGACTGGCGGGGAGCCTGACCGCCATCTATCTGGCACGTCGTGGGTACGACGTCCGTGTCCTCGAGAAGCGAAGCGACCCGCTGCGAAGCCCGTCCCCCGCCCACGAGCGGACCTCCTCACGCGCCATCGGCGTCAGCATGAACGTCAGGGGCATGAAGGCGGTCCTGCGGGCGGGAATCCCCGCGCAGGAGCTGGCGCGATGTGGTGAGCCCATCACGGGCATGGCCTTCTGCGTGGGCGGGAAATACAAGATCCGCAAGCTCACACCGCTCGAGGACCTCTCCCCGCTGTCCCTGAATCGACTGGCGTTCCAACAGCTGCTGAACCAGCACGCCGCCCTTCTCGGGGTGAAGTTCCACTTCGACTGCAAATGCATCAACGTCGACCTGGAGAAGAAGTCGGTCCTCGTCCAGGAGGGAGACGGCGGATTCCGGCACCACCGAGGGGATTTGATCATCGGCGCGGATGGCGCGCACTCGGCGGTCCGGCAGTCCATGCAGAGTGGCTTGCGGCGCTTCGAATTCAAGCAGACCTTCTTCCGCCACGGCTACAAGACCCTGGTCCTCCCCAATGCCGCCGAGCTGGGCTACCGGAAGGACTTCTTGTACTTCTTCGGCATGGACTCCAAGGGGCTCTTCGCCGGACGCGCGGCGACCATCCCCGATGGCAGCATCAGCTTCGCCATCTGCTTGCCCTACCAAGGCGCCCTGAGCCTGGCCACGCAGGATGGAGCCACCCTGCGCGCCTTCTTCAATCACTACTTCGGGGGCCTGCCACCCGGACGCCGGCAAGAGATGCTGGACCAGTTCGTGACCCAGCCCAGCAACGACCTCGTCAATGTCCGCGCCAGCACCTTCCATCATCGTGGAAACGCCCTGCTCCTCGGCGATGCGGCGCACGCCACCGCGCCCTTCCTGGGCCAAGGGATGAACATGGCGCTGGAAGACGCCTCCGTCTTCGCCACCCTGCTGGACCAACATGCCCACGACCTCGACACCGTGCTCCCCGAGTTCACTCGCCAGCGCAAGGTGCAGGCAGATGCGATGCAGGACATGTCCATCGCGAACTACGAGGTGCTGAGCCACCCCAGCGTCATCTTCTTCCTGCGGGCCCAATATGCCCGCTACATGCACAAGAAGTTCCCCAGCCTCTATCCACCAGACATGGCGGAGAAGCTCTACTTCGATTCGGTCCCCTATGACGAACTGCGACGGCTCCAGCGGAAACAGAACGTCTGGTACAGGCTTGGCCGGATGAATTGACCGAGCGCGTCCCCTCTGGATCTCCATGAGCAAGCACTCGCGTGGAAGGCCCCGACATGCAAACACGCCCTCCCCCTCCGCTCCTCCCCCTCCAATGGTGCAGCGCCTACGTCTCCTATTGGTCGCCCATGCGACGAGACGACCAGGTCACCTCGGGCTACTGCTGGTTCGACTATGTCCGGGACGTCTGCCGCATCGACGGGCTGTTCAATCCCTGGCCGGAGAAGGAGCGGGGGTACCAGCTCTGGATGTCGGAGGTCGGCGATGTCGCGCAAGGACGGAGCATCAAGAGGAAGATGGCCTATTGGCGGACGGCCACCGTCCTTGGCGACTGCCTCTGTGAGTCCTTGTTGCCGGAGGAGACGACGCCGTTCCACGAGCTGTTCCTGCCTCGCGCGGTGTTGGTCGATGGGAATGCGCGCCATGCCGGATGTGAACCCGTGCTCGGACAACTGGCCGATGCCTGGGTCATCGAGCGGCGACACAAGGCCCCCTTGACGTTCTACACCCAGACCCGAACCAACCTGCTGCTCCGCATGCTCTCCGGGAACGACTCGCAACACGTCTCGGTGCGAGACTTCCCCAATGTCTCTGTCGGAGACATCCCCGCGAACGTCTTTTCGCGGAGCGAGGACACCGCGCGTCCCCTCCCCTAGGCGCCCCGGGCTCAGCGCCCCGTCACCTTCTCCAACGCCTCGGGATAACGCGCGCCCTGCACCGTGATCCTCGACGCGGCGTCGTGTATCTCGCGCAGGTCCTCCGCCGACAACTCGATGTCGGCCGCGCCCAGGTTCTCCTCCAGCCGGCTCTGCTTCGTGGTGCCCGGGATGGGCACCATCCAAGGCTTCTGCGCGAGCAGCCACGCCAGGGCGATCTGCGCGGGCGTCGCCTTCTTCTTCGCGGCGACCTGGCTCAGCAGGTCGACCAATGACTGGTTCGCCTTCCGGGCCTCCGGGGTGAAGCGCGGGACCATGTTGCGGAAGTCGTTGCTCGCGAAGGAGGTCTTGTCGTCGATCTTCCCCGTGAGGAACCCCTTGCCCAGCGGGCTGAAGGGAACGAAGCCGATGCCGAGCTCCTCCAGCGTCGACAGCATCTCCTCCTCGGGCTTGCGCCACCACAACGAGTACTCGCTCTGCAGCGCCGTCACCGGTTGCACCGCGTGCGCGCGACGCACCGTCTGCACGCCGGCTTCGGAGAGCCCGAAGTGCTTCACCTTCCCTTCGCGAATCAAATCCTTCACCGCGCCCGCGACGTCCTCGATGGGCACGTTCGGGTCCACGCGGTGCTGGTAGAACAGGTCGATGGCGTCGACCCGCAGCCGCCTGAGCGAGGCCTCGGCCACCTCCTTGATGTGCTCGGGCCGACTGTCGAAGCCACTCCAGCGCGCCTCGCCCGGCGTCGTGGGCGTGAAGCCGAACTTCGTGGCGATGACCACCTTCCCCTTGAACGGCTCGAGCGCCTCGCCCACCAGCTCCTCGTTCGTCAACGGGCCATAGACCTCCGCGGTGTCGAAGAAGGTGACGCCCCGCTCCACCGCCGCGCGAATCAGCTGAATCATCTCCTGCCGGTCCCCGGGCGGGCCGTAGCCGAAGCTCATGCCCATGCACCCCAGCCCCATCGCCGAGACCTCCAGGTTGCTCTTCCCCAACTTGCGCGTCTTCATGTCGGTTCCTTTCTTCGGAAACGAAGGGGCGAGCAGCCCGCCCGCCTGTCCGCTCCTGACTTCCTGGCGCCGTGCGCCCACGAGAAGAGAGGTACCCACCGCCTCGACCCGTGACCACATCCGCCGCCGTCATGGGCTTTGAAGGAGCACTTCAGGGTGACGGTGCGCCGGGATGCGCGTGCACCCCGGGCAGCGCCTCCTCTTCGTCATCCCGCGTGCGCCGGGAGTCTCCGCGCAGCTTCTGCATCAGCAGGTAGAGGCTGGGGATGAAGATGAGGTTCACCACGGTGGACACCAACATGCCGCCGAAGACCGCGGTGCCCAGGCTGTTGCGCGCCGCCGCGCCCGCGCCCGTGGCCAGCATCAGCGGCACCACGCCGAGCAGGAACGCGATGGACGTCATGAGGATGGGACGCAGGCGCACCTCGGAGGCCTCGATGGCGGCCTCCAACGCGCTGCGCCCCTGCGCGCGCAGTTGCTCCGCGAACTCCACGATGAGGATGGCGTTCTTGCTCGCCAGCCCCACCAGCATGACCAGCCCCACCTGACAGAAGACGTCGTTGGGCAGCCCGCGCAGCACCTGGAGCCCCAGCGCCCCCAGCATCGCCAGGGGCACCGAGAGGATGACCACCAGCGGCAGCGTGAAGCTCTCGTACTGGGCGGCGAGCACCAGGAACACGAAGAGCAGCCCCAGCCCGAAGATGACGCCGGTCTGCCCGCCGCTCTCCTGCTGCTCCAGGGAGAGGCCGGACCACTCCGTGGCCGTGCCCGGCGGCAACACCCGCTCCGCCAGCTCCTCCATGGCGGCCATGGCCTGCCCGGAGGAGACCCCCGGGGCCGCCTGCCCGTTGAGCTCCGCCGAGCGGAACAGGTTGTAGCGGCGGATGACCTGGGCGGACGTGGTGGGCGTCACCTTCACCAGCGACTCGAGCGGAATCATGTCCCCGCTCTCGTTGCGCGCGTAGAAGGCGCCGATGTCCTGGGGCGTGTCCCGGAACTGCTGCTCGGCCTGCAGATAGACGCGGTAGGTGCGGCTCGCGTAGTTGAAGTCGTTGACGTACTGGCTGCCCATGTAGAGCTGGAGCGTGCTGAAGAGCTGGTCCACGGGGATGCCCAGCGCGTTCGCCTGCTGCCGGTCCACCTCCACGTCGAGCAGGGGCGTGTCCGCCGCGAAGGAGGTGAAGACGCCTCGCAAGCGGCTGTCCTCGCCGCTTTTGCCCACCAGCTCGTGGGCGGCGGTGGCGAACTCCGACAGCGCCCTGCCACCGGACGTCTCCTCGACGATGAACTGGAAGCCGCCCACCGTGCCCACGCCTCGAATCGCCGGCGGCAGGAAGGGCATCACCCGCGCGCCGCCGATGCCCGCGAGCGGCCCGCGCAGCCGCTCCACGACGGCGGCCACCGAGTGGCCCTCGCCCTTGCGCTCGTCCCAGGGCAGGAGGTTGACGTAGGCCTGGGCCAGGTTGGAGCCGTTGTTGCCCAGCGACGTGCCTCCGATGACGAACATGCCCCGGAACTCGGGCTGCGCGCGCAGGATGACCTCCAGCTCCTCGAGCACCTTCTCCGTCCGGGCGAGCGACATGCCCTCCGGCCCCTGCACCGAGACGATGAAGTACCCCTGGTCCTCGTCCGGGATGAAGCCCGTGGGCACCACGCGGAACAGCACCGCCGTGGCGCCCAGGAAGGCGACGAAGACGAGCAGCACCCGGGCCGGGTGCTTCAGCAGGACGCGCAGCAGCCGCCCGTAGAGGTGCTTCGTCGCGTCGAGCACCGCGTCCACCGCGCGGAAGAAGCGCCACTTCGGCCCGGCGTGATGTCGCAGCAGCAGCGCGGAGAGCGCGGGCGTCAGGGTGAGCGCGCACACCGTGGACAAGCCCACCGAGGCCGCGATGGTGAGGGCGAACTGTCGGTAGATGGCGCCCGTCGTCCCGGGGAACAGGGCCACCGGCACGAACACCGCCACCAACACGACGGAGATGGCCACCACCGCGCCGGCCACCTCCTTCATGCCTTCCCGCGCGGCGGCGCGGGCGCTCAGGCCCCGCTCGGCCATCAAGCGCTCGATGTTCTCGATGACGACGATGGCGTCGTCCACCACCAGCCCCGTGGCCAGGGTGAGCCCGAAGAGCGTCAGCGTGTTGATGGAGAAGCCGAACAGCTTCACGAAGGCGAACGTGCCCACGAGCGACACCGGCAGCGTCAGCGCGGTGATGAGCACGCTGCGCCACCCGTGCAGGAAGAGGAAGATGACCAGGATGACCAGGACGATGGCCTCCATCAGCGTCTTGAGCACCTCGTCGATGGAGGCGCGCACCGCCAGCGTGGTGTCGGTGGCGTGCCGGTACTCGAGCCCCGGCGGGAACTGCTGGCTCAGGCGCGCCATCTCCTGGACGACGACGTCGCGCACCTCCAGCGCGTTGGCGGTGGGGAGCTGGAAGATGCCCAGCCCCAGCCCGGGCCGGCCGTTGAAGCGCAGGAGCATGCCGTAGTTCTCCGCGCCCATCTCCGCGCGGCCCACGTCCCGCAGCCGTACCAGGCGGCCCCCGGGGTTGCGCTGCACGACGATGTCCTCGAACTCCGAGGGCTCCACCAGACGGCCCCGGGCGCGCACCGCCAACTGGTAGTCCTGATTGCTCCGGCTCGGCGGCTGTCCCACCTGCCCGGCGGCCACTTGCACGTTCTGCTCCCGCAGGGCCCGCGCCACGTCCTGGGGCGTGAGCCGGTGGCGCGTGAGCGCGGTGGGGTCCAGCCACAGGCGCATGCTGAAGCGCCGCTCTCCGAAGAGGCGCACGTCGCCCACGCCCCGCACGCGCTTGAGGGCATCCTTGATGTTGACGTCCGCGTAGTTGCTGATGAACCCCGCGTCGTAGCGGTCATCCGGGCTGTAGAGCCCGAAGGACATCAGCAGCTGATTGGAGGCCTTGCTGACGACGACGCCCGTCTGGCTCACCTCCGAAGGCAAGCGCGCGGCGGCGCGGCTGACCCGGTTCTGGACGTCGACCGCCGCCACCTCGATGTCGCGGGTGGCCTCGAAGGTGATGGTGATGGCGCTCGTCCCATCGTTGCTCGACGTGGAGGTGATGTAGCGCATGCCCTCCACCCCGTTGAGCTCCTGCTCCAGCGGGATGGTGACGGCGGTCTCCACGACCTCCGCGCTGGCCCCCACGTAGGTGGAGGTCACCGTCACCTGCGGAGGCGCCAGGTCCGGATACTGGGAGATGGGCAGGGTGGGGATGGCGATGGCCCCCACCAGCGTGAGCAGGATGGACAGGACGGCCGCGAACACAGGCCGACGGATGAAGAAGTGGACCATGCTGTGTCTGGAGTCGTCCGGTGAGGTCCGGAGGAATACGGGCCACGTCCCCGGGACACTAGGCACCCGCGGGGATATGGGCTTTGAAGTCGAAGTGAACAATCGGCACGCCCCGCGGACCTGTCAGTGACCCACGCGATGAAGACGGCGCTCCTGCCCCAGTTGCAGACCTTCCTCGTGGTGGCGCGGCTGCGCAGCTTCAGCGCGGCGGCCCGCGAGCTGGGCCTCTCCCCTTCCGCCGTCAGTCAGGCCGTGCGCCAGCTCGAGGCGCACCTGCGCGTGGTGTTGCTGACCCGGACCACGCGCAGCGTGTCGCTGACCGAGGTGGGCAGGCAGCTGGTCGAGCGGGCGGGGCCCGCCCTGAGCCAGACGTTCGCGGCCCTCACCGAGGTCTCCGCGAAGCCGGGTGAGCCCGTCGGCCGGCTCCGGCTGTCCGTGTCCCGGGCCGCGGCGCCCTTCGTCATCACCCCCGTGATGCCGACCTTCCACGAGCGCCACCCTCGCGTCGAGGTGGAGGTCGTCGTCGAGGACCGCTTCGTGGACGTCGTGGCGGAGGGCTACGACGCGGGCGTGCGGCTGAGCGAGGCCATCGAGCGGGACATGGTGCAGATGCGGCTCACCGGCGCCTTCCGCTTCCTGGTGGTGGGCGGCCCCGCGTATCTCGAGCGGATGGGCACGCCCCAGCGTCCCGAGGACCTGCTTCGCCACGAGTGCATCACCTTCCGGATGCAGAGCACCGGGGCGCTCTACGCCTGGGAGCTGGAGCGGGGGCGGCGCACCTGGCGGGTCCCCGTGCGCGGTGGAATCGTCACCAACGACAATGCCCTGAGCGTGCACCTGGCGGAGCAGAACCAGGGACTCGCCTATACCCTCGAGCCCGCGGTGGCCGAGCGACTGCGGACCGGCCAGCTGAAGTGTGTCCTGGAGGCCTACGCGCCCACGGTGCCCGGCTTCTTCCTCTACTACCCCAGCCGGGCCCAACGCTCCGAGCCGCTGCGCCTGTTCATCGAGGCGGCGAAGGAGCGGCTCACCCGGACCTTCGACTGACCCGACTCCTTGCTCGATGATGCACATCGCGGCACCGCTCCCTCCTCCGGTGGATGCGACGCGGGGCCGCCCGTAAGGTCGGCGGCATGAGCCTCGACACCCCGATGCTTCGCCTCCCGGCAGTGCTCCTCGTGATGGTCCTCCAATCGTGCGCGGGAGACCCGAGGCCGCTCCCGGAGCTGCCTCCAGAGGAGCTGAGCCCCGAGGTGGAGGTTCCCCCTGGGATGGGGCACTACTGCAGCATGCGCTGGCCCGCGCAGGACTGGGCCTTCGCCTGGGAGCCCGCGACGGACACGGCGCCCTGTGAGCGGCTTCGAGAGCAAGCGCCAGGAGGCACCGTCGCGCGGGCCGGCCTCTACTCAGCCCAGGGACGCAACAACGTGGTCTCCCGATGCGCGGATGGGACGGTGGGTTTGTGGAGCGGCCTCGGCGCCGCTCCGCTCCAGTCCGCGCACGCCGACGCCACGAAGCACCAGCGCAGGGGCTGCGTGTTCACCACGGCGCCCGAGGCGCTGCCCATCTTCGACGCACCCTTCTCCTTGATGACGCGCGTGTTCCACGCCACGGGCTTCGACTTCGCGCAGGACGTCCCCCTCGACGTGGCGGACTTCGGCCAGACAGGCTCGACGACCGCGCACATCGTGGACCACCTGGGGAGAGATCAATCGAACGCCCCCTTCGTCAACAACCACGATGGCCATGATTGGGGAATGGTCACCGGCACGCCCATCCTCGCCGTGGCCAACGGCACGGTCCTCCTCGCCAGAGACAGGCAGGTGCCCTGCACCTCTCCCATCCAGAAGGAGGTCTACATTCAGCACGACGTCGGCTCGGGTGAATACCTGGAGCGGTTCGTGAGCTACTCCGCCCACTTCAAGTCCTACGTCGTCACGGCCGGGCAGGTCGTCAGGAAGGGACAGGTCATCGGCTACGCGGGCTCCACGGGGTGCTCGTCCGCGTCCCACCTGCACCTGGCCGTGGCGCGCTTGACGAACACCGCGTCGGAGTACCGCCGGGACTACTCGATTCCGAGCACGGACCACCCCCCCATGACGAGCAACATCGAAGTCTATGGGTGGGCCGCGCCCAGCGGCTTCGACCCGTGGGCGTGGCGCAACCACCCCAGTGGCGCCCTCAGCATCCACCTGTGGAACGACGGGCAGGCGCCCGTGAACCCGAACTTCTGACGGTTCCCCCCGCGCTCACAACGCGAGGAAGTTCGCGGTCAGGAACGCGGCGTACCAGTTGATGGGGGTGACTCCGTTGGCCGTGTAGTCCCCCGTGTGGCTGTTGGTGGTGAGCTGCCAGGGCGCCAGATCCCACGGAGACCAGCCGAGCCACACGTCTCGGTTGTTGTTCATGAACGTGAGCGCGTTCGTGATTTGCGTCTGCGCGTACGACGCCTGGTTCGGAATGCCCATCTCGGACAGGAACAGCTTCTTGCCGTTCGTCCTCGCCCACTGGGTGACGGCCGTCAGCTGGGCGCCGTAGGACGACTCGTCGTTGCTGCCGTAGCCTTCCGGGTAATACGAGTGCATGTCGAAGGCATGGTTGTTCGCGCTGTCGGTGATGGACAGGGCGGCGACCGAGTCGAGCGGACCTCCGCCCGGAGCCCACGTGTGCCAGTGCCCCACGTCCGACCCGCGCGTGTTGGGGACCAAGATCAGCTGGGTGGACCCCGTCGCTCGCACCGCGTTGATGACGGTCTGGATGCCAGAGAACCAGGTGGTCGAATTCATCGGCAGGTCGTGCGGCTCGTTCATGAGGTTCAGGACGACCTTGGGGTTCGTCTTCACCAGGTTCGCGAGCTTCGTCCAGACGTCCGCCAGGTGGGCCACCGTCAGCGTCCCGTCCCCGATGACACGCTGGACGTAGTTCGAGGTCTGGTTGCCCGCGCCATCGAACGCACCCGTCGCGTAGCGGTTGTAGTTGTGCAGGTCGAGCACCAGGGTGAAGCCCTGGGTCGTGGCCAGGTTGATGTAGTTCAGCATGCCCGTCGAATAGGCCCCATCCAGCGGACCATTGAGCGTGTGCTGGAGGCGCTCCCATGAAATGGGCAGACGAATCAGGTTGAAGCCCTTGCGCTTGTAGTACGCGAGCTCGGCGTTCGCCTGGGTCGACGACGGCATCTCGTAATACGTCTGCCCCGTCCAACCATCCCAGTCGTTGCCGTACTCCATCCCCGCGCGGTTGATGCCGCGGTAGGCGACGCCCGTGGGATAGGTCTTGCCTCCCGTCACCTTCTCCAACGCGATTCCGTCCATCCCATAGGTCACCGCGGAGACACTCTGGAGGGTGACCTTGTTGAACGTGGTCAGCGCCCCCGCGAGCGCGCTCATCGGGACGGTGACCCGCGTCCATTCGCCGGCGGGCAAGGTGTCGAAGCTCGGGTTGGCGTAGGCGCCAATCGCGACGCCCGCATTCCCATCCGTGCCCTCCTGGCTCACGATGAGCCGCAGGCTCTTGATGGCCGCGAGGCTCGCCGTGCCCGGACGGATGGCGAAGCTCACGGCCTTGTGGGTGTTCGTCGGGAACGTCTGTCCTTCGGCGCCCAGGGCAAACCCACTGTCCGCGCCCGAGGTGACCTGCAACGACGAAGTCCCATAGGCCTTCGTGCTCGTCGTCGATGTATAGGAAATACCGCCCCAGCTGTAGCCGAGGTTCCAACCCGCCGTGACGGAATCGTCATACAGGACGGTCTGATAGGACGTGTCCAACGGGGGCAGGAGCGACTGCTCGAGCACACTCACGGGCAGGTCTTCCTCCTCGCCGGGAAGTGGCGCACAGGCCATCCCCGCGATGAACAGACTCCCCAGCAGCACATCGAGACACTTCCTCGAAACCGAGCGTCGTCCCATCCACGCCTCCTGGTGTCTGGAAAGGATTGGGCTCGAGGGCGGCGAGGTCAACACCCACTCATCCCCACCGTCCAACACTCCACCCGAGCGCGCTGGATTGAAGCCCGCGCTCCGCCCGGCACATGATGTCGCGCCCCGGTGAGGGGCTTCGACTCAGGGAGACATCATGCGGAACCTCGTGGTGCGTCTGGCGGTGCTGTCTTTGGCGGCGTTCGGAGGGTCCGCGCTGGCGGCGGACAAGACGGGCGCGCCGGCGCTCGCCGTCAAGCCTCTCTCGGACCAGGACATGGAAGCCCACGCGGGCGCGGGCTGTTCGCTGGAGAAGGGAGACCAGGTCTACCTGCTCGACGACCTCAGCCAGGCCGTGGTGCACGTGGACGGGAAGGTCTTCGAGCTCAAGCCGAGCAAGGCGGACGCCAACCTGTCCCTCCTCGAGAAGAAGGGCGACAGCCTCAAGTACGCCGACGCCACCGGCGCCGTCACCGCCGAGGTCGTGATGACCACGCGCAAGGCGCTGAAGCTCACCCTGAAGAAGGAGGGCAAGACGGCGTCCGTGGACAAGCTGAAGCTGGTCTGCGGCGACTGACGGCGCCCCTAGAACTCCGCCGCCAGCTGGCCTCCGGTGAGCTTCGCCACCTCCTGGCGCAGCGCCGCGCGCACCGCCTTGCTGTACTCGAAGTTCAGCGTCTGCCGCATCACCAGGAGCATCTCCTCGGGGAGCTGGTAGGACACCGCGCGCTGACAGATGACCTCCTGTCGGCGCACGTCCACGAGCTTCGCCACCGCGGAATAGCGCCCACCCGAGTAGGTGCTCCCCGCCACCTGCAGCGGGGGCTCGTCGATGTCGTCGAAGAGCACGACGTGGCTGATGAACTGGTTCGCCGCGCACGGCCCCAGGTTCACCCCCTCCTTCTTCATCGTGGGCAGGCACTGGAAGCCGAGGATGTCGCCGATGTACGTGGTGCGCGGAGTCCGCGCGGAGGGGTCGTCGCCGAGCAGGTCCGCGTCCAGGACCAGCACGCCCCACTTCGGCAACGCGGGGAGGCCCTCGCAGACCTCCTGGTCCACGTCGGGGCCCTTCAGCGCCGCTCGCACCGCCGCGAACGCGTCGTCCATCCAGGCGCGCCGCAGGTGCTCCACCTGGGCGAGGGCCTCCTTCGCCGGCTCCGGACCCGTGGGCGGGTCGAACTGGCAGTCCAGCAGCTCGTGCGAATACCCCGCGAACGCCCAGCCCCGAGGCCCCTTGGAGAGGCACAGCGTCGGCACGGAGCCTCCCCCCAGGACCGCGTCATCCCAGTCGCTGGCCACGACCAGTCCGTGGAACCTCACGACCCCGGGGCGCGTGGCCTCCAGCGTGACGCGCTTGCACTCCGCGGTGAGCACCGTGTCCCGCTTCAGGTAGTGGCCCTCGACGACGAGGCACGCATCCTCGGGGCTCAGGGTCTCCATCGCCGTCGCCCGTGCGACGAGCGGTCCCAGGACCCGCACCCGCGCCTCGCGCGCCTGGGACACCCGGTGCATGCCCCAGACGAAAGCCCCACCCGCCACCACGGCCAGGACCACCACGCCACCGACAAGCCTCTTCAGGATGCGCACCGAGACCCACTCCTCTTCGCGCGCCCCCACCCGAGGCGCCGCGCCTGTTCAACGGACCTGCGCGCGGGAAGTCTCATGGCCGAGACGGACAAGGCCGTGTCCCACCTCGGCCACGGCCTCGCGAGCCCTCCCCAGGTCGGCGGCTCCTCGCGGGAAGACCTTCTCACGGTCCTCTCATGAACGGCCGCTATCTACGGCAACGGCAGCACGGCGGTGGATGGTCCACCGCCCGAGACAGGAGCACACCCATGAAGACCTGGAAGATGGCGGTGATGGGAACCCTCGCGATGATGGGGGCCGTCGGGCCCGCCTGGGCGAAGGACGTGGCCGTCCAGCCCTCCGATGTCCCCGCGGCGGTGAAGGCCACCGTCGCCAGCAAGTACCCCGACGCGAAGGCCCAGCGCTTCTCGATGGAGGAGGAGAAGGGCCAGCAGGTGTACGAGGTCGTCTTCGATTCCGGCGCCCACAAGGTGGAGGCCAGCCTGACGGCGGATGGCACCCTGCTCTCCGAGGAGCGGACGCTCACGCGCCAGGAGCTGCCCGCCGAGGTGGGCCAGTCGCTCGCGAAGTCCCCCTACGCCTCGGCCCGCGTCCAGCGCATCGAGAAGGAGACGAAGGGAGACACCGTCCGCTACGAGCTCATCGTCGAGCAGCAAGGCAGGAAGCAGGAGCTCGTCTTCGACGGCCAGGGCAAGCTGCTGGAACACGGCCGTGACGCCGGGAAACACCCGGGCGGGCAGCACGGCGAGGAGGACGAGGACTAGCACCGCGTGACGTCCATGCCCCGGGTGGGGCCGTGTGTCCCGAACACGGCCCCGCCTTCGTTGTCCTCCCGGCGGACACGGTGCTACCGCTGGCGGACAGGAGGGCGGCAGGCCGCTCGTTCCCGTTGCGTGAAAGGCGCGCCCTGGAGGCGTGTTCACTCCCACGATGCGCATCCTGGTCGTCGAAGACTTCGCGCCGCTCTCCCGCGCCATCGTCCAGGGACTCCGGGAGGCGGGGCACGCCGTGGACCCGGCCATGGATGGAGAAGAGGGTCTGGCGTGCGCGCAGTCCTGTCCCTACGACGTCATCCTCCTGGACGTCATGCTCCCCAAGCTGGATGGGCTCACGCTCCTCCAGCGACTGCGCAAGCAGCGCCACCCCGCGGCCGTGCTGCTGCTGACGGCGAGGGACACCGTGGCGGACCGTGTGCTGGGGCTCGACGCCGGCGCGGATGACTACCTGGTCAAGCCGTTCGCGTTCGAGGAGGTGCTGGCCAGGGTGAGGGCCATGGCCCGACGGCGCTATGGCCAGCGGGAGACGCAGGTCCTCATCGATGACCTGGAAGTCGACCTCACCGCCCGGACCGTGAAGAGAGCCGGGCGCGCCATCCCCCTGTCCGCGCGGGAGTACGCCGTGCTCGAATACCTCTGCGCGCGCCGAGGACACGTGGTGACCCGGATGGAGATCTGGGACCACGTCTACGACTTCGCGACCGAGCCCTCCAGCAACGTCGTGGATGTCTACATCGGATACCTGCGACGGAAGATCGACGCGGACCACGAGCACAAGCTCATCCAGACGCGCCGCGGGCAGGGCTATGTCCTGGGAGCGCCGGAATGAGTCGCGTGCCCTCGCTGCGGCGCAGGCTCGCGGTGACGAACGCCGTGGTGCTGGGAGCCGCGCTGTTCGGCTTCTCCCTCCTGCTCCACGCCGTCTTCACCCGCGCGCTGACCCATCAGTTCGACAACACGCTCGCCGCGGAGGCCCGCGCCATCGCGAGCCTCATCGAGCGCAAGGATGACGGCCGCTGGGAGGTCGAGTCCTCCGCGCTGCTGCTCCTCACCCAGGCAGACGCGCCTTCCTTCTTCGAGGTGCGGAGCCCGGACGGCCAGCTCATCACCCGCTCCGCGGGGCTGCGCGAAGGACAGCTCCCCAGGACGCCCTGGCCCGCCGAGCCCGTCCACCTCGCGCTCGAGCTTCCGCAGGGGCTGCACGGCCGCATGTTCACGGCGCGGCTCCCCGCCGGGGACGAGGAGGAGGGTGCCGTCCACGTCGTGGTCTCCGTGGCGCGGGAGACGGGGACACTGGACACCGTCACCTCGCTGCTCACGGGGGCGCTCGTGGCCACGGGCGCGACGACGCTCGTGCTCGCCATCCTGGCGGGCGTGGTGGCGACCCGCCGGGGCCTGCGCCCGCTCGAGGCGCTCGCCTCCCGCGTGGAGGCCATCGACGGCGCGCGGCTCGACACCCGGCTGGAGGAGGCGGAGGTCCCCGACGAGCTGCGTCCGGTGGTGACACGCCTGAACGGCCTGCTCGCGCGACTGGAGGTCGCCTTCGAGCGGGAGCGGCAGTTCAGCGCGGACGTGAGCCACGAGCTGCGCACGCCGCTCTCCGGCCTGCGGACCATCCTGGAGGTCTCCGCGATGCGTGAGCGCTCTCCCCGCGAGCACGCCACCGCGCTCGCCGAGGCGCTCGGCGTCGTCGGGTTGATGCAGGGCCTGGTGGAGCGACTGCTCCTGCTGGCGCGCCTGGACGCGCGGCAGATGCCCGTGAAGCAGGAGGCCATCGCCCTGCGGCAGCTGGTCGACGCCAGCTTCACCCCGCTCGCCGGCCGTGCACGCTCGCGCGGCCTGCGGTTCGAGAACCTCGTGGAAGGCTCCGTCGTCCTGCGGTCGGACCGCGAGAAGCTCCGGCTCATCCTGGGCAACCTGCTCGGCAACGCGACGGACTACACGGAAGCCGGGGGCATCATCCGCGTATCGAGCGACCTCGAGCGAGGCCTCCTCGTCGAGGTCGAGGACAGCGGGCCGCACATCCCCCCGCCCATCCTGGAGCGCATCTTCGAGCGGTTCTACCGCGCCGATGCGTCCCGCACGGGGACCGAGGAGCACAGCGGCATCGGCCTCTCGCTGGTGCGCTCACTGGCCGGCGTGCTGGGGGCCACGGTGAGCGCCGAGAACCGCCCCGGTGGCTGGGTGGCCTTCGTCGTTCGTCATGACGGTGGGGCGGCGGGTCCTTCTCCACATGGCGGGGACGGACCGGGCTGAAGCGAGCGCGGCTCAATCCCGCCGGGCCTGGCGACGGAGTCCCGCCCGACGCAGTGACCTGGCCCACAGCTCGACGAGCGGCAACAGCGGCGCCGCCATGGCGCCCGTGCAACCGCCCGACGATAGGGGCCCTGTCGTCTCATGGAGCGGCTCGGCCACCACCTGCCGGCCCGGACGCGGCGCGGGCCCCGGAGGTGGAGCCGGCGGACGCGGAGGAGGCTCTGGGAGCGCAGGCGGTGCTTCCACCTCGATGAGCAGCCGCTGCTCCGCGCGGGCGTACCCGAGGGCGGCCCGCACGCGGACCTCGAAGACCCCTGGCGTCTGGAACACCTGCGTGTGGTCGGGCCCCGTGCCCACGACGTCTTCCTTGCCCAGGAGCCATTCGATGCTCGCGCCCTCACGGCTCGGTGCCGCCGTGAAGGCGACCGTCAGGGGCGCGCGCCCTCGAAGGGGACTGGCGACCACGGACAGCGTGAGGTCGAATCGCTTCGAGAGGGTGAACTCATCCGCGATGCCGCCATCCGGTGTCACCAGTCTCGCGGTCAGGACATCCTCATGGATGCGAACGCTGAGGAAGCCATAATCCTTGTCGCTGCGCACCGAGGTCCACCGGGGCTTGGGGACCGGGAACTTGCGCAGCACCGCGCCCCCCGTTCCCACCACGACATAGGTCACCCCGGGCTTCCCCTTGGGCGCCACCCGCTCGCCCACGAGGGGAAACGTCCGCTCGTAATCATGGTCATGTCCGGCGAGGACCAGGTCCACGCCCCCCTCCTCGAAGACCGGCGCGAACATCTCCCGGAACTGGGTGTCGATGCCGTGTCCGCCGCTGGACCAGGGAGGATGGTGCATGATGACCAGCTTCCAGCGCAGCGGGCTCGCGCGGAGGTCCTCCACGAGCCACGCGTGCTGCTCCTCGGCTGAACAGTCGCGGCCGGCGAGCCCCATGGCGCAGCTCGTGTCGATGGAGACGATGTGCGCGTCGCCCCAGTCGAACGAGTAGTACCGCTCCGTGCCCCTGGGGTTGTTCGTGGGGAGATGGAAGTTGTCGAAGTAGGGCTGGGCGCGGTCCGTCAGGTATTCGTGATTGCCCGGGGTCGCGAAGACGGGCGTGCGCCGCAGCAGCTTCGCCATGGGCGAGAAGAACCGGTTCTGGAACTCCGCATGCGTCCCGGATGAGTAGACGTTGTCGCCCAGCCCGAGGAACAGCTGCGGGTCCGCGGCGTGCATGGCCTCGACCACGCGCAGCTGCATCACCCCTCCGGTTCCCGAGTCTCCCACTGCGATGAAGTGGACTTCCTCCCCGGGCGCGGGGGCCGTCCGGAACGTGAACGGCCCGAGTTTTTCCTCACAGGCCTCCACGACGTAGTCGTAGGCCGTCCCGCCCTGGAGTCCCTTCAGCGGCAGCACGTGCTGGGTGCGCGCCACGTCGCTCGTCACCAGGCCCTCCATCGCCGCCCCAGCCCGGCCCAGGCGAACCGAGGCGGGGCATGGGCGCTGGAGGTTGAAGACGATGAGCGCCTGCTCCTGTGTCACATTCTGGAGGTAGGGCTCTCGGGTGAACGGGCCCGCAGCGGCGCTGCCGCCGAGCAGCACCACGCCCCACCCCACCCACCCTGCGAGTCGGTCGCAACGCACGGCCGAGAAGATGGCAGGCGTTCGATGGGGCGCGAGTGTCCCAGGGTATGAGCCTGGGCGCTCAACCCTTCTCCTCCCGGGTCGCGAAGAGTCCGTAGCCAACGAGCGTGAAGAGGAGGGAGTACCCGAGGGCCATGACGTGGATGTCCACCGCGGGCGTGGCGACCTTCGCGCTGCTCCATGCGCTCAGGTATTCAATCATCGTGTACGAGTATGGGATGACGAAGTTCCACCGCCAGGACAGCGCGGCCAGCGTGCCGACCCAGAGCATGAAGCCGATGCCCACGGGGGTGAGGAAGTTCCGGAAGCGCAGGCTGATGGCGTACTGCAGCGCCACGATGGGCAGGCAGTCCAGGAAGAACCATCCATTGTCCCAGAGGAAGCGTGCATGGGGCACGGGCCCCTTCGGGAAGGGCACGCCCGACACGAGCAGCGGCGGGAGGACGGCGGACAGGTAGATGCCCACGTTGAACAGCACGAAGAACTGTCCGAGCATCAACAGGACGATGGCGAGCTTGGAGAAGTAGAGGGTCGCCAGGCTCAGCGGCAGCGCGTGCACCAGCTTCCAGGCGTTGTTCTTGTATTCAATCTGCGCAATCAGCGTCGTCGCCAGGATGCCCCCGATGGGGAGGTAGAAGATGGCCGCCGACTCCCACGAGCTCTTCCAGAGCGCGGACCAGAAGTCCTCCTTGGCGTAGAGCGCCGGCAGCGCCTCGTGATGGAGCAGCCGGACCACGACGACGATGGCCGGCGTGAAGAACGCCCCCAACAACACCATCCAGGAGGCGAGGCTCTTGCGCTGCTTGAGCCACTCACTCTGGAGACTGAAGAAGAAGGCCGGGCTCATGGGCGCACCTCGATGAGCTCCATGAAGTTGGCCTCGAGGTCGTTCCCGCCGGCGCTGAGCTCGTACACCTCCAGGCCCTGACTCACGAGGCACCGGTTCACCGCGGCGACCTCCCCGTCGGAGGACCTGGGCAGGACGAGCCGCCCTTCGTCGGCCCGCGCTCCCAGGCCCTGCTCCGCGAGGACTCGTAGGGCCTTGCCGTCATCGTTGGTCCGCAGGCTGAGCGTGAGCCCGCGCGGCTGTCTGCGCTTGAGCTCGCTCATCGGCCCCTGGAAGCGCATCACCCCGTGGCTGATGACGCCGACGTCCGTCACCAACCGCTCAATCTCCGCCAGCAGGTGGCTGGAGATGAGGATGGTGATGCCGTGCTCGCGGTTGAGCCGCTTCAGGAGCTCTCGCATCTCGATGATGCCGTTCGGGTCGAGCCCGTTGGTGGGCTCATCCAGGATGAGCAGCTCGGGGCTGTGCAGGAGCGCGATGGCGATGCCCAGCCGCTGCCGCATCCCCAGCGAGAACTGGCGGGCGCTCTTGCCTTTCGTGTCCGCCAGGTCGACCAGGGACAGCACCTCCTGGATGCGACGGGGCGGGCACCGATGCACCCGCCGCAAGAGCTCCAGGTTCTCGACGGCCGTGAGGTGGTCGTAGACCGAGGGGCTCTCGATGAGCGCGCCGACCTTGCGCAGGATGTCGATGCGATGTGCGTCGAGGCTCTGTCCGAACAGGGTGATGGAGCCCTGCTGCTTCTTCAGCAGCCCCAGCAGCAGCCGCAGCGTCGTGGTCTTCCCGGCGCCGTTGGGCCCCAGGAAGCCGTAGATGCTCCCCTGAGGCACCTGGAGCTCGATGCCTCCCAGCACCGTGTCCCCGCCATAGCGATGCACCAGCTCCCGGACTTCGACGCAGTTCATGGACCAGGACCTCGAGTCGAAAAATTTAACTCTAAATTAAATGAGTGGCCTCGGAATTTAAGTCAAGCTTAAAGTCCCCTTCGCCATGACCGCGAAGACCACGACCGCCCGAATCCGCAGCCGAAGCGGGCAGCTGCGTCGCCTGATGACCCTGCTGGTCGCGCTGCTGACGGCGCTGCTGGTGTTGGAGCGCTTCTCCGCCGTCACGCTCGCGCTGTTCCGGGAGGGGGGTGGGGAGTCGGCGCGCCGGTGGGCGCAGCAGGGCGTGGCGGCGGTCCCGGAGGTGTTCTACCTGCTGGCGCTCTGGTGGGTGCGGCAGGCGCTGGCGGCGTTCGCGCGAGGCGAGCTCTTCACGCCGACCATCACCCGCGCCCTGCGTCGCGTCGGAGTCATGTTGGCGTCAGGCGCGCTGCTGGGCGTGTTCATCGTCCCCAGCCTGATGCGCGCGCTCGGCTTCCAGCCGGGCTATGTCATCGCCTACGACGTGGGAGGTCTGGTGCTGGGCGCGGTGGGGCTCGCGCTGACGCTCCTCGCGCACGTCCTGACGCATGCCTCCGCTCTGCAGAGCGAGCTCGAAGAGATCTTCTGATGCCGATTCGAATCATGCTGGACGAGGTGCTCGCCCGAAGAGGCATGAAGGCGAAGCAGCTCGCCGAGCAGATTGGCGTGAGCCAGACGCACCTGTCCCTGTTCCGCTCGGGCAAGGTCCGTGGGGTGCGCTTCTCGACCCTGTCCAAGCTCTGCCTGGCGCTCGGCTGCGAGCCGGGGGAGCTGCTCCGCTACGACCCCGACCCGGCGGACATGACGACGGGCGAAGAGGACTGACGCGACGTACATCGGAGAGGCTCGCACACCCCGGTGGAAAACCAACGCCATCGCTGTAAGACAGTCAACGCAAGGCAGTCCACGCAATCCTGTACATTCCTCCTCGTGAATAAGGAGGGCGCGGCCCTGTTCACATCCCAGTTTTCCCGAGGGGGGCCTCATGAACGAGCGAAAAACCATACCCGCCACCCCGGCCGGACCGGAGCGCGGGGCGGAGTCGTGCCCCTCCGAAACGACGCTGGCGGACTTCCTCGCGGGACTGCTCGCCGAAAGCCACCGCGCCCACGTCCTGGCCCACGTGGAGCGCTGCGCCGACTGTCGATGGGCCCTGGCCGCCGGAGACGACGTCCGGACCCAACTCGATGATGCGACGGCGCCCACCCTGGCTCCCCTCCAATTCCTGACACCGGGGACCCGCGTCTCCCGCTATGTCGTGCGAGCGCGGCTGGGCGCTGGCGCCATGGGTGTGGTGTACGCGGCGGAGGACCCCGAGCTGGGCCGCCAGGTGGCCCTCAAGGTGCTGCGCCCCGAGGGACGCCAGCGCGCGGAGTTGCAGCAGCGCCTGCAGCGCGAGGCGCAGGCCCTCGCCCGGCTCTCCCACCCCAACGTCGTCACCCTCTTCGACGTGGGCACCCACGAGGACTGCCTCTTCTTCACGATGGCGTTGGTGGAGGGCACCACCCTGGCGGAGTGGATGAAGGAGCGTCGAGCCTGGCGGGAGGTGCTGCGCGTCTTCCTGGAGGTGGGACGGGGGCTGGCGGCCGCGCACGCGGCGGGCCTGGTGCACCGGGACATCAAGCCCGCCAACATCCTGATGGGGCGCGATGGCCGCGTCTGCGTCACGGACTTCGGCATCGCCCGGCTCCTCGACCCACACGAGGCGCTCGCCGTGTCGCCGGAGAGCCCCGAAGCCCTCCCCCATCGCCTCGGGCGGCTCACCCGGACGGGCTTCCTGCTGGGCACCCCGGCCTACCTGGCCCCGGAGCTGCTGCGCGGGCGACCCGCCGACGCGCGCTCGGATGAATTCAGCTTCTGCGTGGCGCTCCACGAGGCGCTCTACGGAGTACGCCCCTTCCCGGGAGCGACGCTGCGGGAGATGGCCCAGGCCATGCTGAAGGACCAGGTGCGCCCGCCCGAGCGCGACACGCAGGTCCCCGTCTGGGTCCGACGCGCGGTGCTTCGCGGTCTGCGCGCCGACCCCGCGGAGCGCTTCGCGTCGATGGAGCCCCTGCTGGCGGCCCTCACCCCTCCGCCCCGACGGGTCCGGACCTGGGTGGCGACGACGGCGACGGTGACGGGGCTGCTGGGCGCCCTCGTCGCCCTGGGGGTGACGCAGCGGCGCGAGGCCCGCTGCGCTCAGGAGGCGCAGAAGCTGGAAGCCGCCTGGGGCCCCGCGCGGCGCGAGCGCGTGCATGCGGCCTTCCTCGCCACGGGCAAGGACTACGCCGCGCCGACCTGGGAGCGGGTCTCCACCGCGTTGGACGCCTATGCCCACCAGTGGCGCACGCTCCGGACCGAAGCCTGCCTCGCCACGGGCCGGGAGGACCCGGGCAAGGACTCCTGGCAGACGGCGGCGTGCCTCGACACCCGACTGTGGCAGCTCGCCACCACCGCGGAGGTGCTGGAGAAGGCGGACGCGCGGACCGTGGAGAAGGCGCTCGTGCTGACGAGCGCGCTCGAGGGACTCACCAGCTGCAGGGACACCCCCGGGCTCACCCACCGTCCCCAGCCACCGGACCACCTCCGGCCTCGCGTGGACGCGGCACGGCACACGCTGGCGCAGGCCCGGGCCCATCTGCTGGCGGGCCGGCGCACCGACAGCCTCGCGGTGACGGCGGCGCTCCTCGAGGACACCCGCGCCCTCGACTTCAAGCCCCTGACGGCCGAGGTGCTGCTCGCCCACGGAATGAACCAGGAGAGCGACCAGCCCCAGCAGGCGGAGGAGTCCCTCTACCAGGCCCTCTGGGCCGCCGAGGCCGGGCGTGACGACGAGACCGTGGCGCGCGCCTGGATGGCGCTCGTCCGGGTGGTGGGCGAGGCCCTGTCGCGCCCCGCGGACGCGGAGAAGCTCGTCCGGCATGCCCAGGCCGCCGTCGAGCGCCTGGGCCGCGAACGCTTCCCCGACCTCACGTCGGACCTGCACCTCGCCCTGTCCTCGCTCCGGCTCCAGCAGGGGAAGCTCGAGGAGGCCGAACAGGAGGCGCGCCAGGGACTGGAGTTCTCACGCGAGCGCCAGGGCCAGGACAGCCTCCGCGCGGCGAGCCTCCTCCACCAGTTCGGGAAGATCCGCATGCTCCAGCGCCGGGACCAGGAGATGTTGGAGCTCCACCTCCAGGCGCTCGAGATGCGCAAGCGGCTGCTGGGCCCCGACAACCCCTCCCTCGCCGTCTCCTATGACAGGGTCGGCTCCGCCTACCACGGGCTGGGCAGGAACACGGAGGCCATCGACACCTGGCGCAAGGCGCTGGCCCTCCAGGAGGCGGCGCCCGTCCCGGAGCCCGGCGTCCTCTCCAACCTGCTGCTGAACCTCGGCATGGCCTCGCGCGTCGCGGGGCGGATGGACGAGGCACAACCCCTGCTCGAGCGGGCACGCGCTCTCCTCGAACGCATCCGTGGACCCGACCACTTCCTCGTCGTCGAGGTCATCATGGAGCAGGCGATGATGCATGGCGACCAGGGCCGCAACGACCAGACCATCGCGCTGACCACGGAGGCCCTGGAGCGCCTCCAACGCTCGCTGGGCCCGGACACGCCCCGGGCCTCCAGGCCCTTGCTGATACGGGGGTACGCGCACCTGTTCTCCGAGAACCATCACGAGGCGCGGCGCGACCTGCGGGATGCGCTGACGCGGATGGAGAAGTCGCAGGGCGCGAAGGGGGCGGGCATGCTCTCGGTCCTGCTGCCCCTGGCGGAGGTGGCCGTGGCGCTCGAGGCTCCGAAGGAGGCGCTCATGTACTGCGAGCGCGCGCGCAGGCTCACCGAGCAGGTCCAGAGCCAGCAGACCGCGGACGGAGCCAGCGCCCTGACCTGTGTCGGCGAGGCCCACCTGGCACTGGGGGACACGAAACAGGCCCTGCCCTTGCTCGAGCGCGCCTGGCGCACCCTCCTCCAAATGGGTGAGCAGAGTGACCCGCTGACCGCGGCGAGGACCGCCTTCGTGCTGGCCCGGGCGCGGATGCAGGAGCGTCCAATCCCCGACCGGGTGGGAGCGCACGCGATGGCCGAGGAGGCGCGGACGCGGCTGGAGTCGGTGGGAGTCCGGGGTCGAGCAGGGCTCCAGAAGGTCCTCGCCTGGCAACGAAGCGAGGGGTTGCGATGAGCGGCGCGCGGAAGACGGAGGACCTGGTGGAGCATCTGCGAGCAGCGCTGCCGCCGGAGCGCCGCCCGGAGCTGGAGGCCGTGGAGGGACTCGAGGTCCTGCTGCGCCGACATCTCACGGCGGCCCGGACCCGCTGGCCCACGCCGAGCCTGTCCGATGAGCGCTTCGTGCGATACCTGGCCGCGCGGTTGCCCGCGGGCAAGGTGTCCGAGGTGATGCGTGTCCTGCGGGCCGAGGACCTGTACCTCGCATGCGCTTGTGCCAGCGGCGAGCCCACCGCCCTCGAGGACTTCGAGCGGCACATCCTCCGGCACCTCCCCGCCCGGCTCGCGCGCCTGTCGCCGAGCATGCGGCAGGAGGTGCTGCAGGTGGTCCGCGAGCGACTGCTCGTCGCCAACGGCGACACGCCCCCGCGAATCGCGAGCTATGGCGGGAGGGGGCCGCTGCTCAGCTGGGTGGGCATCGTCGCCGCGCGCATCTCCGGAGAGCTGATGGACCGGGACACGCACCTCCAGCTCGTCGCGGAGTCACCCGAGGAGCTCGCGCGGCACCTGTCCCCGCGCGACCCCGAGTGCGCGCTGCTGCGCGAGGACGCGCGCCGGCTCCTCGCCGAGTCGCTCCGAAGAGCCGTGAGCGTGCTCTCCGAACAGGAGCGGACCTTGCTGAGCCTGCACCATCTCCATGGGTTCACCCTGGACCGGTTGACGCGCATGTACGGCGGTTCGCGCTCCGGCATCGCGCGCAGGGTCGCGGCCACTCGCAAGCAGCTGCTCGAGCGCGTTCGGCTGGAGCTTGCCCCCCGGTTGAAGCATGACGTGCTCGCCCTGGAGAGCCTCCTCGGACTGCTCGGCAGCCGACTGGAGCTCAGCCTGAAGGGCTTGCTGGACTGAAGCCCGTCGTCCCCGGCGACCCGAAGTGGAGTGAGGGCAAGCAAGGGCAGAGCGACCCCGTCCGGGTCCGGCGCTGGGGCCACGACGCGGGGACCAATGCCAACACGGGCGGCTGCGGCACGGACCCCATCACGTTCGGCGGGGGCCACACGGATGTGAGCACCCGTCCCTGGTAGCGCCAGGTTCCGTGCTCTCGAGGACCTCCCAGGCGGGCCTCGAGCGGCAGACCGCACGTGAGACATCGGTGGGGGTGAGGGCTGCTCGCGAGGTCATGCCCTTGCTCCGTGGACTCGGGCATCCTTTCCCATCCGCATCGAGGACCGCGTGAGCGCTCGCTCGATACACACCTGGAGCCGGACATGACGAAGCGATGGATGAGCGCCGTGGTCTTCACGGTGGCGCTGGTGCTGGGCGCCTGTGGTGGACTGGAAGAGGGTGAGGCGCCAGAGCAGGTGCCTGCCGCGGACATGCAGGAGTCCCAGCCCGGGGACACCCACCAGCAGGCCATCCCCTGTGACGCGCAAGGCCGCTGCCCCGCCAACCTCTCCTGCACCATCGGGTGGACGTGTCGCTACGCCGGCGGACACGTGTAGCGCATCACGGCATGATGCGCCCCTGAGCCAGACACGGGGAGGACTCCCTGGGGGCCGGGGAGGACGTCCGTGGGGGCAGCTGACACAGGAAGGCCAAGGCAGGGTCATTGCCTCTGGGCACGGGCGTGCCTCGCCATGATGGCGTGGGGACTCTGCGCCTGTGACACGGAGGAGATCCACCAACTGAGAGACACGGTGCGCACCGCGAGGCTCGTGCACGTGGAGATGCACTATCTCGTCACGCACCTCGACGAGAGTGCACGAGAGCTGCAAGCCATCGAGCAACAACTCCACCGCCACTGCCCTCCTGCCCAGGAGGACGACCTGCGCGCCCTGCTCGCGAAATCCCTGGGGGGCGCGGAGGCATCCCTTCTTCAGAAGGACCGCGAGGGAGTGGTGCTTCGGCTTCAAGGGACGGGAGCGGAGCGCGGCCTCGAGGCAGTCGAGACGCTCGGGCGGAGCGCGCCCTTTCTCTCACTCGTCCGGCTCTCCCGTCATCAACAGGCGTGGTCGATGGACCTCGCCTCGGGTCCGGCCTGTCCGACACTGCAGGCCGTCGCGGCCACGGTCACCCGGTTCCCACTTCCTCCTCGGGGGATGTTCTGGCCCGGAACCAGCCAGGAGCTGAGGGAGGAGATCATCGCCACGGAGCGCGACATCCAGCGATGGGAGTCCACCGTCCTGGCGGGAGGGCTGGCGAAACTCAACTCCCGACTCGCGCTGCTGGAGCGTCTCCGGACACGTCAGTCGACTGGACTGGGACACCTCACGGGTCAGCTGCCCCTGGCCAAGGGATTCCTCCAGCTCCCGGTCGCGCCATCGCTGACGCTGTCGCACCAGGAGGACGGTCGATGGCTGCTTGAAGGCGACCTCGCTGGAATGGAGGTGGATTGGTTCGAGCACTTCGGACGGGCGGGCTACGGAGTGACAGGAGACCGGTCCGGCCCCTTGCTGCTGATTCATCGCTCGCCGCGGAAGCCGACAGGCGGCTGACCGAACCGCGGGAAGAGCACGGGCACCACCAGCATGTTGAGGAAGGTGGAGGACAGCAGCCCGCCTGGCTGATGGTGTTCGGGCCCGACTCGCGCGTCACGCTCGCGAGCATCTTCAAGGGGATGGGCGGCCCCACCGGCGTGTCCACCAACGCCGAGGCGATGGCCTACAAGTCGACCCGGGAGGCGTCATCCAGGCGCACCGCGATGTCCACCACCCGCTGCCCCTCCAGCACCGAGCCCACCGTCTCCCCGGCGAAGGCCGGCTCCACCGCCTCCGCGACCTCTCCCGTGGTGAGCCCGCAGCGCGCCACCGCGTCCCGGTCCGCGTGAATCTCCAGCTCCGGGATGTCCAGTTGCTGCTCGATGGCCACGTCCACCGCCCCCGGAGTGCCCTCGGTCACCTTCTTCACCTCCTCGGCGAGGCCCCGCAGCCGGTCCAGGTCATCCCCATGGACTTTCAGCGCGATGTTCGCCCGCGTCCCCGACAGCATGTGGTCGATGCGGTGGCTGAGCGGCTGACCGAGGGTGACGACGGCGCCGGGCACCTGGGCCAGCGCCTCGCGCAGCGCCTCCAGCAGTGACTCCTTGTCCCGAGCACTTGTTCGGCGCGGCCCGTGCGACGGGCGGTGGACACGACCTCGTCCGGTGGTGCGGAGCCCACCTCCATCGAATCGCTCCGAATCCACCGGACATGACTCCAGGCCTCGTGTGCACGCCCTATCGCCGCACGCGTCACTTCAAGTTCGCGCGGAAGAACCGGGTCAACGTGTCGAACGGAATCAGGCCCACCCGGTCGTAGAGGTCCACGTGCCCGGCGCCTGGCACGACGACCAGCTCCTTGGGCTCGGCGGCGAGCCGGTAGGCCTCGTCGCTGAACTCCCTGGAGTGCGCGCTCTCCCCCGTCACGAAGAGCATCGGCCGGGGCGAGATGGTCTCGATGTCCGTGAACGGATAGAAGTTCATGAACCGGGTGCTGCTGCTGAGCGTCGGGCGCGTCGACGTGTTCGAGCGATGCCCTCGCGCCGTCCGATAGAAGTCGTGGAACTCACGCTCGACGGGGCTCGACTCCTCGCTCACCGTGTCCGGCGTCCCACCCGTGTACCGCGTCTCTCCGCCCGCGAACTCCACGTCACGCTGCAACGCCGCGTCCTCGATGAACTTCTTTCGCTGCGCCAGGCTCACCGCGTGCCGGAGGCCGTCGCGACTCGCGGCGCCCATGTCGTACATGCTGACCGTGGCGAGGGCCTTGATGCGCGGGTCGATCTTCGCGGCGCTGATGGCGAAGCTCCCGCTGCCGCAAATCCCGAGGACGCCAATCCGCTCCCTGTCCACGAACGACTGGGCGCGCAGGTAGTCCACCGCGGCGCTGAAGTCCTCCGCGTAGATGTCCGGTGACACGGTGTTGCGAGGCTCACCCGCGCTCTCGCCCCAGAAGGACAGGTCCAGCGCCAACGTGACGAAGCCCTGCTCCGCCAGCTTCGTGGCGTACAGGTTCGCGCTCTGCTCCTTGACCGCCCCCATCGGATGGCCGACGACGACCGCCGGGCCCCGCGCGCCACGCTCGAGCCCCTTGGGCACGAACAGGTTCCCGACGACCTCCATCTTGTATTGGTTCTTGAAGGCGACGCGCTGAACCGCGACGCGGTCGCTCGTGTAGAAGTTGTCCGCGCCGTCGCGCGTGTCCCCGGACGCGAGGCCTGGCGTCGGGCGCGCCGGCGTCGCCGAGGCCGCGGCGCAGCCGCCGAGCACGGACAGGGAACCGAACAGCAACGCGCTCGACAGGAACCGGCGGTGGGGAGTCTTCAGCTTCGTCATCGTCTTCATCCTCATGGTGTGTGATTCAGTGGTGTCCAGGAGCTACCGGCCAGCGCGCGCACCCGCGACGCGTCGAACGTGAACGGGCCGTTCAGCCTGCGTTGACGGTGCGATTTCCCAGCGATGTCACGGGGACCTCCGCGCCGATGCGGGCCGCTCGCGAGGCCCGGATGGACAGGAGGGCTCCCGCCCCGAGCAGCGCGGCGCTGAGCGCGAACGTGCCCTGGTGGCCGCTCCGGTCGAACAACACGCCACCGAGCGAGGCCCCCGCCGTGATGGCCAGCTGGATGGCCGCGACCATCAGGCCACCGCCTGCCTCCGCGTCCCGAGGCAGCGTGCGGCTGAGCCACGTCCACCACGCGACGGGGGCCGCCGTACCGATGAACCCCCACCCCACCAGGAGGACGGCTGTCGCCGCGAGCGACTGCCCCAGAGCGGCGAGCGCCACCGCGATGACCGCCATCAGGACCGGCGCGGCGACGAGCACCACCGACAGCCGCCGGGCCACGAGCGCCCCGATGAGATACGTGCCCACCAGCCCCGCGAGCCCCATCCCCAACAGCAGCAGCGACAGCGTGGCGCCGTCGACCCGGGTGACGGTCTCCAGGAAGGGCCGCAGGTACGTGAAGAGGGCGAACTGCCCCATGAAGAAGAGCGTGACGGCGAGGATGCCCCACCGCGCCGTGGGGCGCCGCAGCAGGGCGAGGCTGCTCGGAGGCGCGGCGGTGCGCTCCACTGGCGCGGGGGCATCGAGGGCAGCGAGAAGAACTGCCACACCAGCGTGAGGACCGAGAGGGGCACGACCGCGAAGAACGCCCCCCGCCAGCCGATGGACTGCCCCAGGAAGCTGCCCAGCGGCGCCGCGATGGTGGTGGCCAGCGCGTTGCCACCGTTCAACAGGGCGAGCGCACGCGGCACGTCCCCTTCGGGCACCAGCCGCATCACGGTGGCGGCGGACAAGGACCAGAAGCCACCGATGACGATTCCGACCAGCGCCCGGCCCACCATGAGCACGATGAAGTCGGACGCCAGGGCCGTCACGAGGCCCGAGACCATCATCAGCCCCGTGAGGCCGAGCAGCAGCTTGCGACGGTCCACGGACCGCGTCACCGATGCGACGAAGGCGCTCGTCAGCACCGCGAAGAGTCCGGACACGGCAATCGACTGGCCGGCGCGGCCCTCGCTCAAGTGGAGGTCCGACGCGATGGGCGTCAGCAGGCTCACGGGCATGAACTCGGACGCGATGAGCGTCGCGACACAGAGGGTCAGCGCGAATACCGCGCCCCAGGACGCCGAGCGCGGAGCCGGTGCCGCCAGGGGACCGGTGTGTTGAATGGACATGTGTCTCTCCGAGGGTCCCCGCGCCGCCTGTTCACTGGCGCATCGGGGCCTGGAGACAGGACTATGCGGCGCCCACCCCGGGAGCTAGACGACCGGAGCGAACGAGCCGTTAAGCTGGGATTGATGAAGCCAGGTCTCTTCCAACAGCTCCACGTCTTCCTCGCCGTGGCGAGGCTCCAGAGCTTCCGCGGCGCGGCGCGAGAGCTCGGGGTCTCCACCGCCGCCGTGAGTCAGTCCGTGCGACAGCTGGAGGAGCAGCTGGGCGTGGTCCTGCTCAACCGCACGTCGCGCAGCGTGGCCCTCACGGACGCGGGGCGGCGTCTGGTGGAGGAAGCCGGGCCCGGCCTCGCGCAGGTCGCCGACGCGCTTCGGCGGACGTCGGCCCAACCCGGGGAGGTCACCGGGAAGCTGAGGCTCTCCGTTCCTCGGGTGGCGGTGCCGCTCGTCATCGCGCCCCTGATGCCGGTGTTCCGGGCGCGCCACCCTCGCGTCGAGGTGGACATCGACGTGGACCAGCGCCTCGTCGACATCGTCGCGGAGGGCTACGACGCGGGCGTGCGCCTGAGCGAGACGCTCGAACGCGACATGGTGCAGCTGCGCCTGACCGAGCCCTTCCGCTTCGTCGTCGTCGGCGCCCCGTCCTATCTGAAGGCGCACAAAGCCCCCGAGCAACCGGAGGACCTGCTCCAGCACGAGTGCATCGGCCTGCAATCACAGACGACCGGGACGCTGTACGCCTGGGAGTTGGAGCGTGGGAGGAAGACCTGGCGCGTCCCGGTGCGTGGCGGCGTCACCACCAACGACGACGGAGCGGGCGCGGCGATTGCCGCCGAGGGCGGAGGGCTCGCGTACGTCCAGGAGCCCGCCGTCCGGGAGTACCTGGACTCCGGCCGCCTCGTGCGGGTGCTGGAGGACTACGCCCCCACGGTGCCCGGCTTCTTCCTCTACTACCCCAGCCGGGCGCAGCGCTCCGGGCCGCTGCGCGTCTTCATCGAGGCGGCCCGGGAGCTGGCGGGGAGGACCGGCTGAGCGGCCCCGGCCCTACGGCGCGGACATCCCCGCCGTCATGTCGACGCCGCCCCGCAGCGCGGCCCACAGGGAGAGCGCGCCGAAGACGAAGAAGATGGAGGCGGCGACCCACCGCACCCACTTCATCTGCACCTTGGCCGCGAGCTTGTCGCCGAGGAACACGGCGGGGATGTTCGCGGCGAGCATGCCCACCGTCGTCCCAATCGTCACCAGCGTGATGGACTGGTAGCGCGCCGCGAGCGCCACCGTGGCGAACTGGGTCTTGTCACCCATCTCCGCCAGGAAGAACAGGATGATGGTGGTGAGCAGCGCGCCGAAGCGCGCGGGGTTCTTCGACTCCTCCAGCGTGTCGGGCTTGAGCGTCCACAGGCCGAACGCGATGAACAGGACCGCCAGCACGCCCGCCATGACCCGGGGCGACACATGTGAGGACACCCAGGTGCCCACGCTCGCGGCGAGCGCGTGGTTGGCCAGGGTGGCGATGAGGATTCCGAGAATCACCACCCAGGGCTTGCGGAACCGGGAGGCCAGGGAGAAGGCCAACAGCTGGGTCTTGTCACCCATCTCACTGGCGGCGACGAGTACGAACGAACCGACGATTGCCTCGAGCACGACATGCACCTCACGTCACATGGCCGAGGGACTCGTGAGGAGCGGGGACGCACGCACGAACGACCTCGGCCGGGTTGAACCCCGTCCGAAGGTCTCGTTCGCCTCGCACGTCGCGAGGTGGGTGCCCGGGCCTTCTCAGGCCAGTGTGTCGAGCATCCCTGCGCCATTGGTTCCTGGCGCGAACTACTCCCCTTACTGCGCGCAGGGGTAACACGGCGGCTCCCGGGTTCGTCAAGCACGGCCCCGTGCATGCGCCGCGTCGGCGGGAGCCCGTTCCCTCACGACTGTGCGCGGCAGGACCCGGTAAACCCTGTCACCCCCACCGAGGGGATGACCTGTTGTCTGCCTCGACACGTGCGCCGCGTCACACCTTGCATCCCCCACACGGCTTCATTAGAACGCCGCGGTGATGCGTCTCCTGGTGATGCTGGTGTTGGTGCACGGCCTCGTGCCTTCCTTCGGGGAAGCCATCGAGTTGGCCGTCCACTACTCACTCACCGGACACGTCGCCCACACCGAGCTCGGTGAATCCGACCTGGGAGACACCGGTCGGGAGCATGGCTGTGGTCCGACGCAGCATCACTGCGGTTGCTGCGCCAGCCAGGTGCTCATCCCCTCGCCCCAGAGCCGCCTCGTCCCCGTCGCGCACAACGGCCACCAGGACATCCTCGGCAAGCCGCAACGCGAGGCGGAGGCCTTCCTGCCTCGACTGCTGCGCCCGCCCATAGCGGCCTGACGGCGAAGCCCGCTTCTCACGTCCCACCTGCGCCGTTCGTGCGTCGTCACGCATGAAGGCACGCGTCCGTTCGAGTGATGCCTCACGCGTGAACGCACGCCAGGGCGCGTGAACGGGCTCGCGCCCTTCCATCCCATGCTCACGGCCTTCGTCGCGCGTTGTCTGGCGGCGACGAGGCGCCCTCCATTCACGTCTCGGCGACCGCCCGTGACGAGCCCTCGTGCGGGCCTTGGTGGACGTGCTCCGCCTGGCTCCGCCCGTGCTCGGGACGGGTCCGCCGACGCTCTCGCCACCGGTGTGCCCACGTGCGTCCCACAGCCATTCCCCTCGCAGTCCTGTTCTTCGTCGCGTCGGCGCCAGCCCTCGCGACCCGCGCCCTGACGATGGAGCAATCCGTCGCGCTCGCGCTCGCGCAGAGCCCGCGTCTCATCGAAGGCCAGGCCGAGGCCGCATCGGCCCAGGCCCAGCTCGAAGGCGCGTCCCGTCTCCTCCAGGGCAATCCCCAACTCCAGGCGGCGCTCGGTCCGCGCCTCCGCGACGCGGGGAACTCCATCGACCTCAACCTGGGGCTCAGTCAGCCCCTCGAGCTCTTCGGCCAGCGTGGAGCCCGCAAGGACGCCGCACAGGCCACGCTCTCCGCTCGCCAGTCCCGCCTGGAGGCGCTGAAGGTGGAGCTGGCCGCGGAGGTCCGTCAGGCCTTCGGCGCCACGCTCGCGGCCGAGCAGGAGCTGACGCTCGCCCAGGACTCGCTCGCCCTCGCGGAGGAGGGCCGCAAGGCCGCCGATGACCGGCTCGCGGCCGGCGCGGCCACCCACATCGAGGTCAACACGGCGCGCGTGGAGCTGGGCCGCGCGCAGAGCGCACGGGTCCGCGCGGAGCGGCAGCGGACCCAGGCCCACGCGGAGCTGAAGCTCCTGCTGGGGCTGGACCCGACCGAGCCCATCACGCCGGACGGCGAGCTCCGCGCGCAATCCGCCCCCGCCCCGGCCCTCGCATCCCTCGTCGAGAAGGCCGCGAGCCAGCGCCAGGACGTGAAGGCCGCGCGGTTCGAATGGGAGGCGGCCCAGGCGGAATCTCGCCTTGCTCGCCGACAGGCCCTGCCCGTCCCCAGCCTGGGCGTGAGCTACGGGCGCGAGGAGGACAGCACCATCCTCCAGGGGACGCTCGGCATCGACCTGCCCCTCTTCGACCGCAACCAGGCCGCGCGCGGGGTCAGCTCCGCGCGCGAGCGACAGGCGCGGCAGAACCTCGCGGCCCTCGAGCGCTTCGCGCGCACCGAGGTCGAGCTCGCCTTCAACCGACTCCAGACGGCCCAGGCCGCCGCGGACGTGTTCGGCGGGGATGTCCTCTCCGCGCTCCAGGAGAACCTGAGCCTGGTCACCGAGGCGTACCGCGCCGGCAAGGTGGACTTCCTGCAACTGCTCATCATCCGTCGCGAGGCCCTCGACGCGCGACGCGGCTACATCGAGGCGCTCGAGGAGCTCAACAGCGCCAAGGCTCAACTCCTGAAGGCCCTGGGGAGCATCCAATGAAAGCGTCCATCCCGCTGTTCGTCACGCTGGCCCTGTCCTTCCTCTCCACCGGCTGCGCCGAGAAGAAGGGCGCCCCTCCTCCGGAAACGGCGACGAAGCCCTCCTCCAGCAGCAAGTCATCCGACCACCCGGAGGGCGACGACCACGCGCCCGGAGAAGCGGCGCACGGAGACGATGACGACCACGACCAGCTCATCACCCTCACGCCCGAGGCCGCGCGTTCGGCGAAGCTGGAGCTCGGCCAGGCCCAGGTGAAGCCGCTCTCGTCCGGCCTCTCCGTGCCCGCCCGCATCACCTTCACGCAAGACGGCGTGGCCAAGGTCGCCTCTCGTGTTCCGGGCAGGCTCGACACCCTCGCCGTCGTGTTGGGCCAGAAGGTGAAGAAGGGCCAGGTGCTCGGACACCTGGACAGCCCGGAGCTGGGGCAGGCGCGCGCGGACTACCTCTCCGCGGCGACCCAGGCGCGCGTGGCGGAGGGGAACTTCCGCCGCGAGCAGGAGCTGCTCGCCAAGGGCATCACCAGCGAGCGCGAGACACGCGAGGCGGAGAGCCTCTTCGTCACCGCCCAGGCCGAGCGGAACGCGGCCGATGGGCGACTCCACGCGCTGGGGCTCTCCGACGGCGAAATCGCCACGCTGCGCGCCAACGAGCACTACAGCTCGCGCTTCCCCGCCATCAGCCCGATGAGCGGCACCGTGGTGGAGATACACGGCATCGTGGGCCAGGCCGTCGAGGCCACCACGTCCCTCTTCACCGTCGCCGAACTCTCCCAGCTCTGGGCCCTGCTCGACCTGCCCGAGTCGCGGCTCGCCCAGGTCCGCGCGGGACAGACGGTGGAGCTCACCGTCCAGGCGGTCCCCGGCAAGCGCTTCCGGGGAGAGGTCGGCTACATCGGCGACATCGTCGACGAGAAGACGCGCACCATCCCGGTTCGCGTGGTGGTGGCCAACACCGAGGGCGCGCTCAAGCCCGGGATGTTCGCGCAGGCGGACATCGTCACCACGGAGGCGATGACCGACGCGGGCGTGAAGGGCCGCGTCGTCGTGCCCCGGGCGGCGGTGCAGAAGGTGGGCGAGGAGCAGGTCGTCTTCGTCCCCGTCGCCGAGCACCAGTTCCGTCCCGTCGAGGTCCAGACGGGCGCCAGCTCCGCCACCGAGGTGGAGCTGCTCTCAGGTCTCGAGCCAGGCGCGCCCCTCGTCACCCAGGGTGCGTTCATCCTCAAGTCCGAGCTCTCCAAGGAGAGCATGGGCGAAGGCCACTCCCACTAGGCGGCCACCATGTTCGACAGGCTCATCCATTTCTCCATCCAGAACCGCTTCATCGTCTTCCTGCTCACCCTGGTCCTCGTCGGCTTCGGGCTGAACGCGCTGCGCACGCTGCCCATCGACGCGGTGCCAGACGTGACCAACGTGCAGGTGCAGATTCTCACCTCCTCGCCCGGGCTGGGTCCCGTGGAGGTCGAGCGGTTCATCACCGTGCCCGTCGAGACGGCGATGAGCGGGCTGCCCGACACCGAGGAGATTCGCTCCGTCTCCAAATTTGGCCTCTCCGTCGTCACCGTCGTCTTCCAGGAGGACGTGGACATCTACTTCGCGCGCCAGCTCATCCAGGAGCGGCTGGCCTCCGCGAAGGAGAGCATCCCCGAGGGCTACGGCTCCCCGGAGATGGGCCCCATCTCCACGGGCCTGGGCGAAATCTTCCAGTTCGAGGTGCGCGGCGAGGGCCAGAGCGCCATGGAGCTGCGCGGCATCCTCGAGTGGCAGATATCGCCCCGACTGCGCGCCGTGCCCGGCGTCGTCGAGGTCAACGCCTTCGGCGGCGAGCTGAAGACGTACGAAGTGCAGGTGGCCCCCGTCCGGCTCGCCTCGTATGGCCTGTCACTGGAGCAGCTCTTCACCGCGTTGAAGGAGAACAACGCCAACGCGGGCGGGGCCTACATCGCCCGAGGCCCGGAGCAGGTGCTCATCCGGGGCGAGGGCCTGGTGGAGAGCCTGGAGGACCTGGGAGACATCGTCCTCACCACCTCGGCCCAGGGCATCCCGGTCTACGTCCGCGACGTCGCCGAGGTGGCCTTCGCGCCCAGGGTGCGCCAGGGCGCCGTCACCCGGGATGGCCGGGGCGAGGCGGTGACGGGCATCGTCATGATGCTCATCGGTCAGAACTCACGAGAGGTGGTCAACGACGTCAAGGCGGAGGTGGAGAGGATTCGCCCCACCCTGCCTCCGGGCGTCACCCTCGACGCCTTCTATGACCGGACGGACCTGGTGAAGAAGACCGTCCAGACCGTCGCCAGGAACCTCATCGAGGGCGGCCTGCTCGTCGTCGTGGTGCTCTTCGTGATGCTGCGCAACCTGCGCGCGGGCCTGCTCGCCGCGGCGGCCATTCCGCTGGCCATGCTCAGCGCGTTCATCGGCATGCGGGCCCTGGGCATCTCCGGGAACCTCATGTCGCTGGGAGCCATCGACTTCGGCCTCATCGTCGACGGGGCGCTCATCATCGTGGAGAACGCCGTGCGCCACATCGCGGAGCGCAGCCATGAGCTCGGCCGGGCGCTGACGCGCGAGGAGCGCGACGAGGTCGTCTACCGCAGCGCGGTGGAGGTGCGGCAGGCGGCCGCCTTCGGCGAGGTCATCATCGGTGTGGTGTACCTGCCCATCCTGGCCCTGAGCGGAATCGAGGGGAAGATGTTCAAGCCCATGGCCATCACCGTCATCTGCGCGCTGGCCGGAGCGTTCGTGCTGTCGCTCACCTTCGTCCCCGCGCTCGCGTCCGTGATGCTGCCCCGGAAGACCGAGGAGAGGGAGAGCATCATCGTCCGGGCCGCCCGCCGCGTGTACGAGCCCGCCCTCTCCTGGTGCCTCCGCAAGAGGGGCATCGTCGTGGGCGTCGCCGCCGGGCTGCTGGTGGCGAGCCTCGCCACCGTGCCCTTCCTGGGCGCCGAGTTCATCCCCCGGCTCGACGAGGGCGCCATCGCCATCCAGGCCTGGCGCGTCCCCTCCGTGTCGCTCGAGGAGTCCGCGCGTCAGACAGGGCTCATCGAGAAGGTGCTCAAGCGCTTCCCCGAGGTCACCACCGTCGTCTCGCGCACGGGCCGCGCGGAGATCGCCACCGACCCCATGGGCGTCGAAATCAGCGACATCTTCGTCATGCTCAAACCCCACGACGCGTGGACGACGGCGAAGGACCGCGAGGGGCTCATCGCCCGCTTCAACGAGGCGCTGCTGAAAGAGGTCCCCGGCAGCCTCTTCAGCTACTCGCAGCCCATCGAGCTGCGCGTCAGTGAGCTCATCGCGGGCGTCCGCTCCGACGTGGCCCTCAAGCTCTACGGAGACGATTTGGACGTGCTCAAGCAGACGGGAGACACGCTGGCGGCGGCCCTGGCGAAGGTGCCCGGCGCCGCGGACGTCAAGGCGGAGCAGGTCGCGGGCCTCCCCGTCGCGCGCATCCAGGTCGACCGGAAGGCCATCGCCCGCTACGGCATCAACGTGCGGCAGGTCCTGGACACCATCGAGACCCTCGGCGGCAAGGAGGTGGGCACGGTGGTGGAGGGACCGCGGCGCTTCGCGCTCCAGGTCCGCTTCGCGCCCGATGCGCGGACCAGCGTGGAGCAGCTCGAGGGCATCCAGGTGGCCAGCCCCACGGGGCAGCTCATCCCGCTGTCCCAGCTGGCCCGCATCGTGGTGGAAGAGGGCCCGGCGCAGGTGAGCCGCGAGAACATCCAACGGCGGCTCACCATCGAGTCCAACGTGCGTGGCAGGGACCTGCAGGGCTTCGTCACCGAGGCGCAGCAGACCATCGCGCGCGAGGTGAAGCTGCCCCCGGGCTACTGGGTGGAGTGGGGCGGCCAGTTCGAGAACCTCCAGTCCGCCTCGCGCCGGCTGGCCGTGGTGGTGCCGCTCACGCTCGCGCTCATCTTCGTCCTGCTCTACACCACGTTCAACGCGGTGCGCCCCGCGCTGCTCATCTACCTCAACATCCCGTTCGCCATCACCGGCGGCCTGCTGGCGCTGCTGCTGCGAGGGATGCCGCTGTCCATCTCCGCCGCAGTGGGCTTCATCGCGCTGTTCGGCGTGGCGGTGCTCAATGGACTGGTGCTCGTCGCCGCCATCCGCAAGCTGCGACAGGAAGGCCTGTCATCCGCCCAGGCCGCGCATGACGCCGCGCACCTGCGATTGAGGCCCGTGCTCACCACCGCGCTGGTGGCCTCCCTGGGCTTCCTGCCCATGGCCTACTCCACGGGCGCGGGCGCGGAGGTGCAGAAGCCGCTGGCCACCGTCGTCATCGGCGGGCTCTTCAGCTCCACGCTCCTCACGTTGCTGGTGCTGCCCACCGTCTACGGCTGGTTCGACCGGGAGCGCCGCGCCCGGACCGCCACGCCCGAGGAGGAGGTCTTGGGCCGTGAGCCGCCTCCAAGCATCGTCGAGGGAGGCGCTTCATGAGCGCGTGTCACGTCGGGTGACAGACTGAGAAAGCGCTCACCCGGACCGCGTCCCGACAGGACGAAGCTGCGTCCTGTCGGGACGAATTCATGTTTCATCCCGAGGAATCCGCGTCCTGTCAGGACGAATCCGCGTCCTCATGGATGCATGGGCATTCCCACCGAGACAGTCCTTGTCGTCACTGGGAAAGGACGATTCACTCACAGGCCCCATCTCAACTGGAGCCGTGGCATGTCATTGGGCGCATACCGAGTCTACGAGGCGGATTCTCGCGATACGTACATGGAGGAGGACGCCGAGTTCGCCAAGATGCTCAAGCTCGCGGGCCCTCGCATGCACCCGGTCACCATCGCCGTCACGGACACGGGCATCTACGCCGACCGGCCGGGGGGCGCGTACTTCCAGGCCACGGAGAAGTATCTGCGCTCGCACCTGGCGGGGTCCTCCGGCAACCCCGTGAGCTGGCACCGCAAGGACTTCTGTCGAATCATGGCGGATGGCACCGTGGGCAGCGCCCCGCCCATCACCAGTGACTCCATGTGGCACGGGACGGCCGTCGCCGGGCAGGCCGCCTGGGGCACGGACATGATCAAGCTGGTGGATTGTCGCGTCACCTGCGACTTCACCCAGAACCTGCCGACGAAGCAGGTCGACCTGGAGGCCCGCTACGTCGCGGCCTTCGACTTCGCCCATGCCAGGGGCGCGAGGGTCGTCAACATCAGCCAGTCCGGCATCTCCAGCAACGCGGACGACTCCGCCTTTCGCGACGCCATGCTGAAGCACTCCGACATGCTGTTCGTCGGCAACGCGGGCAACGTCCGCTTCCAGGCCGCCGCGGGTGTCTTCAGCCGGCGCAGGCGGGATGAAATCCCCAACCTGTTGCTCGTCGGAGGTTGCACCCCGGACGGCGAATTCGAGCGGAGCCTGGACGGGATGACGCAGGGCTGGGGCTGGAGCCCGGAGCTGGTGGACATCGCCGTCCCCGGGGACTACCAGGAGCTCTACACCGTGCCAGGGCTGGCGCGCGCCGAGGGACTGGAGACATACCGCGACATGGGCGTCTCCTTCGGGTGCCCGGTGGCGAGCAACATCGCGGCGAAGATGATGCTGCTGTGCCCCTCCCTCACGCCGGAGCAGTTGCGGAAGATGATCATGGCGTCGGCGCGGACCATGTCCGGGTTGAAGGGCAAGAACCGCGTCAACGGGATGATCTCCCCCATGTCCTGCTACGAGGCGGCCTATCGCCGGTGGGTCCCCTTCCGGTGAGCCGCTGACGCGCGGCCACGCGTCGGCCTAGGGGTTCGCCGCGGCACCCTCCATGAGGGCCGCGGTCGCCCCGGCATCGCGCTCGAGCGGATGACAGAGCAGCTCCACGGTGAACGTGGAGCCCACCCCCAGCGTGCTCTCCACGTGGACGCGGCCGCCCATCGCCTCCACCAACATGCGGGTGATGTAGAGGCCCAGCCCCAGGCCGCCGTAGTTGCGCTCGGACACGGCGCGCTCGAAGCGGCCGAAGAGCCTGGGCAGGGACTCGGGCGCAATCCCAATCCCCCCGTCCCGCACCACCAGGTGCACGCCTCCATCCACGGGCACCAGCTGCACCTGGATGGGGTTGCCCCGGCCGTACTTCACCGCGTTGTCCACCAGGTTCATCACCACCTGCTCCAGACGCAGCCGGTCCCAATCCCCCTCGAAGGGCACCGTCCCCACGTCCAGCTCCAGCGTCGAGCCCGCGCGGCGCGCCTGGAGCTCGTACTGGGTCACCACCTCACGGACGATGGGCGCCAGCTCCAGCCGCTGCAGGTCCAGCGAGAGGCGCCCCGAGGCGATGCGCGACACGTCCAGCAGCTCGTCCACCAGCTCCGTCAGCTTCTTGATTTGAAGGTCGCCGACCTCCAGGTACTTCGTCACCACCTCGCGGGGAATCGGTCCGGGATGCCGGTTCAGCTCCCGGGACAGCGCCTGGAGCTTGAGCTTCAGCGGCGTCAGCGGCGTCTTCAGCTCGTGACTGGCGATGGACATGAACTCGTCGCGCAGGCGGACGGCCTCCTGGGCCTCCCGGTAGAGCCGCACGTTCTCCAGGCTCAAGGACACGCGGCGGGCCAGCTCCTTGGCGAACACCAGGTCGTCCGAGGTGTAGTGCCGACCGGAGTGCGCATAGATGAAGCTGAACACGCCCAGCGGCTCACCTCGGGCCATCAAGGGCACCCCGATGACGGAGACGGCGCCCACCTCCCGGATGACCCGGAGGTGCTCCGCGTCGTGTGCGAACTCGGCGGCCTGCCCGGGTGTCAACGACTCCACGTGGAGCGGCTCCCCCTTCAGCAGCGGGAGCGTGGGGGCGTGCTCTGGATGCCCCTCCGGGTAGAGGCCATGCCGCAGGAGCACCCGCGCCAGGTCATCCTCCGCGGGCCGCTGGTGCGCGACCTCCAACCGGCGATAGTCCCCCTCCTCCACCAGGTCGACGAAGCACCAATCCGCGAAGGTGGGCACCACCAGCTTCGCCATGTTCCGGAGCACCGTCTCGACGTCCAGCGACGACGCCAGGACCGCGCCCGACTCCGCCATGAGCAGGTCCCGGGCCTTGGCCGCTTGAATCTCCCGCGTCAGCGTCTCGGCCTTCTGCCGGGCCAGGACCTGCTCGGTCACGTCGAACCCGAAGCCGGCGATGCCGTTGACCTGACCGTCCTCGCCCCGCGTGGGCTGATACACGAGGTTCAGGAACGTCTCCCGGACCGTCCCATCCGGCAGCGTGCGAGGGAACGACACGGCGTCGCCCCTGTAGGGAATCCCCGTGCGATAGACCTCGTCCAGCAAGGCGACGAAGCCCCGCTCCTCCGCCCAGGGCAGGGCCTGCCGCACCTCCATCCCCACCAGGCCCGTTTTCCCCATCATCGTGTCGTTCATCACGTTGGAGAACGAGAACACGTGCCGTGGGCCCTGCAGGAGGATGATGCACCCGGGCGCATCGGTGAAGAGCGAGTGCAGCCGCGCCCGCTCCGCCTCCGCCTCGTGCCGCGCGTCCAGCTCACGGACCAACAGCCGCGAGCGCTCCTCCCGGGCCGAGCGGAGCAGGACGCTCAGCTTCGTCGTCAGCAGCGCGAGCACCACGAAGGCGGCAATCGAGATGGCCCCTCCCGCGCCTGGCATCAGGTCGAGCAAGGGCTCCAGGTAGAAGAGGTCGACCACGCCCAGGGACAGGACCATGGTCAACAGGGCGGGGCCCCAACCGCCCCACCACCCGGCCACCATCACGGCGCCCAGGAAGAACAGGAACGGGGCGGTGGGGGCATAGGGGCGACCCGCGAACAGCACGAAGCATGCGGCCGCCCAGGAGAGAATCGCGACACCGTAACGACCCGCGAGTGGAGCCCAGAAGGAACGATTTCGGGGAGGACGGACGTGCATGGCGGGGGTCGGGTTCCTGGAAGGGGACAG
Organism: Myxococcus guangdongensis; assembly: GCF_024198255.1. NCBI lineage: Bacteria > Pseudomonadati > Myxococcota > Myxococcia > Myxococcales > Myxococcaceae > Myxococcus > Myxococcus guangdongensis. The sequence goes on along the minus strand of NZ_JAJVKW010000015.1, from coordinate 137,412 downwards.
CCCTCCAGTGGAACCTCGTGCTTTTCACCTAAGCATCGTTCCCACGGCATGACATCCCGCTTGCTGCTCTCACGTGTGCCTTCCGCGCCACTTCGCGCAGTGGATGACATCCGCGCGGAGCAGCAGCCGCAACTGTGGCTGCTCGCCCACAGGTGCGCTGGCATGTGCCTTGCCTCGACAGCCCGACTTGCCCGTGAACCCCACTCACCCGGCAAGCCCATCTCGAGGAGAATCCCATGTCGCAAGGCGCCACACGGCGAGAGGTCCTGCTCCAAGCGCTGACCGGCTACGCCCTGGTACGCACCCTCCTGTGGCAGGACGCGCTGGCCGGGCCGGTGCGCCAGGAGGTCCAGGCCTGGCTCTCCAAGACGCATGAGCTCTGCGCGGAGCTGCGGGAGAAGAAGCTCACCCCGCGCGAGTGGCAGCAGCAGTTGGAGGCGCTCTACACCCGGGTTCCCCTCCCGGAGCTGCTCGCGGCCATCGACGTGGAGCGGCTGAAGCCGGGCCTCGAGTTGCCGGATGACCGCGCGGGTGCGGTCTTGGCGCCACTGCCCCGAGTCGAGGGGCTGCCCCGCGTGTTCGGCTCGAAGCTCTTCGGGCTCGCCCAGGGCCGGGCCGTCGTGCCGCACGGACATCAGAACATGGTGTCCATGCACGTGGTGCTCGCGGGTGAGTTCCACCTGCGCCACTTCGAGCGCGTGGAGAGCCAGCCGCGACACCTGGTGCTGCGCCCGAGCATCGACCGCGTGTCCGGCCCCGGGGACCTGTCGAGCATCTCCGACCAGCACGACAACGTGCACTGGCTGGTGGCCACGAAGGGGCCCGCCTATACGTTCGACCTCATCCTCGACCGGCTCGACCCGGCGCTCGGCTTCGCGTGGAAGCTGGACTACGTGGACGTCGCGCGCGCGGAGCCCCTGGCGGGAGGGCTGCTGCGCGCGCGTCGCATCGAGTTCGACGAGGCCGTGCGTCGCTACGGGAAGACGTGAGGCGCGAGCCACGGGAGGGATATCGCAGGGCTGGACGCCTGCTCCTGACGCATGGCCTTGCAGGACCCGGTGCCCCTCAACACCGTTGAGGGGGCTCTTCGCGCGGGCCCGAGCGAGGGACACCCATGGAGCTCAAGAAGAACGGAACCCAGCCATCTCAGCGAGCGCCCGCGGAGCACTTCACGGGCACCGTGCGCATCGACCCGCTCTTCCAGGCGAGCCCACCCGGGCGCGCGGCCGGCGCGTATGTGACGTTCGAGCCCTGCGCGCGCACGGACTGGCACTCGCATCCGCTCGGGCAGTCGCTCGTCGTCACCGCGGGCTGGGGGCTCCACCAACGCTGGGGGGGGCCCATCGAGGAGCTGCGGCCCGGGGATGTCGTGACGGTGGGCCCGAACGAGAAGCACTGGCATGGCGCTTCGCCGACGACGGCGATGACCCACATCGCCATTCAAGAGGCGCTCGACGGCAAACCCGTGGAGTGGATGGAGAAGGTCACGGACGAGCAGTACGGCGCTTCGCGCGCCTCTACCTCGAAGGGAGATTGAGCATGAAAGCCACCCTCCTCCACGGCGCCCGGGACGTGCGCTTCGAAGAAGTCGCGCCGCCGAGAATCACCGAGCCCACGGATGCCATCCTCCGACTCTCCGCCACGTGCGTCTGTGGTTCCGACCTCTGGCCGTATCGCGGCATCCAGGCCATCGAGCGGCCGACGCCGATGGGCCACGAGTATTGCGGCATCGTCGAGGAGGTCGGCGGCGCGGTGAAGAGCATCAAGCCCGGCCAGTTCGTCATCGGCTCGTTCTTCGCGTCGGACAACACCTGCCCCATCTGCCGGGAGGGCTACCCCTCGTCGTGTCAGCACCGGAAGTCGGTCTCCGGAGCGCAGGCGCCCCTGCTGCGCGTCCCCCTCGCGGATGGGACGCTGGTGGCGACGCCCGAGGTGCCACCGGCGGATTTGATTCCGAGCATGCTGGCCGTCTCCGACGTCTTCGGGACGGGGTGGTTCGCCGCCGACGCCGCGAACGTGAAGCCCGGCTCCACCGTGGTGGTCGTCGGCGATGGCGCCGTCGGCCTGCTCGCCGTCCTCTCCGCGAAGCAGAAGGGCGCCGAGCGCATCATCGCCATGAGCCGTCACCCGACCCGACAGGCGCTCGCCCGTGAGTTCGGCGCCACAGACATCGTGACAGAGCGAGGTGACGCGGGCATCGCGCACATCAAGGAGCTGACGAAGGGGCTCGGCGCGAGCTCCGTGCTCGAGTGCGTGGGCACGCAGGAGTCGATGACGCAGGCCATCGGCGCGACGCGGCCCGGGGGCTTCGTCAGCTATGTCGGAGTGCCGCACGGCGTACAGCTCGATGGCGCGAAGTTGTTCTTCACGCACGTCCACCTGCACGGAGGCCCCGCGCCGGTGCGCCGCTTCCTTCCCGAGCTGATTGCGCTCGTGTGGAACCGGAAGGTGAACCCCGGGAAGGTCTTCGACCTCACGCTGCCACTCGACCAGGTCGCCGAGGGGTACCGCGCGATGGATGAGCGCCGCGCCATCAAAGCGCTCCTGCGGCCGTGACGACGGCGAGGGTTCACCTCGCCTCCCCGGTCCGAACGACGCGAAGCAGTAGGTGTCCAGCGCTCGGGGCCGCCTCGACATGCGCGGAGAGCGGCCGCGTTGTTCGCGCTCGAAGCGCCCCTGCAGCCCTGATGACACCGAGGAAGCAACGACGAACCGCACCGAGCAGGACGACGCGAAGCGTTCTGTCCAACGCCTGGGTCCGCCACGACATGAGGCGCGAGGCCGCGCGAGCCCCGCCCCGTCGTGTCAGAATCCCTCGCGCCATCCATCTCCCTCGGGGGCAGCGGGCCGCGCATGACTGGACACGAAGACCTCGATTCGCTGTGGCGAAAAGCGCGACCCGATGACCTCGCGTCCCTGCGGAGGCTGGATGCCGCGCTGGTCCGCTCCGGCTACCAGGTCCGAGGCAAGACGGTGCGCGAGTGGATTGCCGCGTCCGCCCAGGACCGCATCCGCTGGTTCGATGGTCGGGAGGCCAGCGACCGCATCCTCGAAGCGGGGCTCGCGGCGGTGCCCGCGCTGGTGGAAGCGCTGACTCGCGCGGATGCGGCGGCTTCGTGGCAGGCCTCGCTCAACCTGCGTGGACAGTGTGTCGCGGCGCTGGGCACCATCACCCCGCTCCCCACCTGCGCGATTCCGACGCTCCTCGACGTGCTCCATCAGCCCGTGGCCCGCGTACGTCGGATGGCGTTGGCGGTGCTCGCGCGCATGCGTCCGCGCGCCAGCACCCTCGCGCTGCGCGCCGTCCTGCCATGTGTCGAGGACCCAGGAGACCCACAGACGCGGGTGCTGGCGACACAGGTGCTCGCGGCGATGCAGGCTCCGCTGCCGGACGAGGTCCGCGCCGCCGCGCTGGCACGGCTCGCGGATGTCCACCCCGCGGTGCGCCGGGCGGGGCTCCAGGTCCTGACGCGCTTCGGGCAAGACGAAGCCGCGCTCACCGCGATGGAGGAGCACGCCATCCTGGACGACGAGAACCGGCTCGAGGCCCTGCGCATGCTGTCAGGGCTGGCCCCGTCGCGAGCCATTCCAAGGTTGCTCGAGCTGGCGAGCAGCGCGAGGGCGCGCAAGCGTTCAGGACCGGCTCCGCTGGCCTGGAAGGGGCCGCTCGGGGAGACGCGGCGGAGCGAGGATGGGAAGAAGGCCCTCCTGTTCATCGGCCAGTTGGGGGCACGGGGCGCGCAAGCGCTGGCGTCGCTCGACGCGCTGCGGGCCGTCGAGGTCCTGGCCCCGTACGCGGACGCCGTCATCGACGACATCACGCGCGCCGTCCTTCGCCAGCAAGCGCCACCTTTGCGAACGGACCGCTTGAAGGAGCCGCTCTGCGCCGCGCTGATGGCGGACATCATGTGGCCCACCGAGAGCACCCCGGAGCCCTTCGAGGCGCTGCGCCCGTGGCTCGCGTCGCTGGTCTCCTCCGGCGCGGAGACGAAGGTGCGCGTGGCGCTCGCGGCCACGAGGCGGGTGCTCGGCCTGTGGGAGACGCAGCATCCGAACAACGACGGACCGCGCCGCGCCGTCATGGCCATGGACCACTGGTTCGTCGAGCCCACGGAGGCACACGCGGCCCAGGTGGCCGAGCTGGGCAATCTCACCCCCAGCCAGTTCTTCGCACCGGATGCCTTCTCCGCCGCCTGGGCGGTGAACCACGCCAGCCGGTGTCTCTCGCGGCCCGCCGAGACGGACGAGGACTCGCTGAGCGCCTGCGTCCAGGCCGCGTGCCGCGCGCTGAGCCGCCAGTCCGTCATCACCTTCGCGCTGGGCACCAGCCAGGAGCCCTCGGAGCCGCTCGGCCCGCTCGAGGCGGCCCGAGAGGTCCACCGCGCCATCCTGGACGAAGTGCTGCCCTGGGCCTGTGGCGCCTGGGACCCCGTGCGCGACCCACCGCGACTGCGCGCCACCCTGCGCGCGGACGGCTGGCGTGTGCGTGGACAACCCGCCTGAGCTCAGACGAGCGAAGGGCGGCGGACATCCGCGGGGCTCAAGTCGCTGGCATCCAGGAGCTCGCTGAAGGCGTCGAACCCCTCCTTCTGGATGAACGCGTACTCCGCCTCATGCAGCGGCACGAGCCAGCACAGCTCGATGTGCTGAGGGCCCAGATGGAGGCCGCCGAACTCCTCGTCCTCCCCGACGGCTTCGTCCACGAGGAGCGCGCGGGTCGGCCACGCTTTCGGCACCCGCTCCGAGGGGGGGATGGCGCGGCCCGGCTCCACCTTCACGTCGTCGCGGCGCGAGTGGACGACGAAGTCCATGAGGAAGCCGGCGACCTCCTCGAACGTGGCCCCTCCCAGGTCCGCGGGGAGCACGAGCAGGAACTCCGAGCGCGCCCCTCCCTCCCGAGCGAAGGAGGACGCCCCGACGGTGGCGAAGCGCGCGACGGGTGACTCCGCGGTGGCCGGGAAGAAATAGACCTCGATGACGTCGGTCTGCCGGGAGAAGCGCTGCCTGTCGCGGGGCATGCCCCAGTGGCGCAGGTAGGCCCCCAGCACGACGGTCCGCCGGAGGTCTTGTTGGAACAGCTCGGGTGAGTCCATGCGGCCAATCTACCGTCACGTCACTTCGTGGCGGGCGCCGTCGTCTTGACGGGCTCCGGCCGCGGCGGCGCCTGGAGCGGAGGGAGCGACGCGGTCAACGCGCCCACGTAGAGCCGGCCCCAGAAGCCATCGGGCTGCTGGGCGGCGAAGAGCTTCAGCCCGGTGGCCTGCGCGGTGGCCTGTCGCGCCTCCAGCGACGGGCTGATGCCGAAGACGTTGCACTCCACGTCCTCCTCCCAGACGCTGTAGCGACAGACATACTGGGTGCCACGTCGGAAGCCCACGTCCAGGGCCCGCACGGAGGGGAGCGCCTTCGCGACGCGCGCCCCCATGGGCTCATGGTCTCCATCCCAGCTCACCTGCGTGGTGCGCGCATGGACACTCCCCGTGAGCACCAGCGTCCACGCCTGGGAGCGCTTCGCCTGGGCCTTCAACAGCACCTGGGCCATCCACTCCTCGCGCTCGTTGCCGTGCGCCTTGTCGGAGTCGATGGCGACCACGGTCACGTCCTTGCCGGAGACGCGCAAGCGGCGCGCCTGCTCGACGAGCCACAACATGGCACGGCTGCTGCGCCCGTCCTGGTACACCCGGCGCCAGAAGGCGCTCCCCGAGAGGAGCTCCTGCAACGCCGAGGAGTCACCCGAACTCTCGAGATAGCGCTCGAGCAGCGGCTGCTCCACGTCGGGGATGGACAGCGCCAGCGTCACCGGCAGGTCCCGGGACGTGGCCTCGCACAACATCCGCAGCGCCACGGACGGCAGCTCCTGCGTGCCCAGCGGGTCCGCCACGAGCAGGACGCCCCCCGCGGAGAACAGCGACGCGGCGCCCTCCACGGGAGCACCACACGAAGGCGCGACGACGGGGGCGCGATCCTCCTCGCCGCCGCTCTCCATCACCACCGAGCGCATGGGCACGGGCGGATTGCCGCCCACCAGCTCCAGCGCGGGAGCCATCTCCAGCGCCGCGATGAGCCGCTGCTCCACGCCCATGTCTCGAATGCCCTGCGCCGGCCTGTAGCCCTCCAGTCCGGGCAGGCCCTTGAAGTCGGCCAGCACCTCCACCTGCCTGCTGGGCGTGCCGGGGGCCTGCGCGGCGAAGGCCGGGTCATGGATGTAGCGGAGGCGGAAGACGCGGACGACGGACTGCCGGGGACCGTGTCGCTCGCCCTTGATGTAGAAGCGCTCCGGCGGCGAGATGTCCGGGATGAAGGAGGAGAACATCTCCAGGCCCCCCTCCTTCTCCAGCACGTCGAAGCGCCCCGTCTCCAGGATGTGCCGGGCCGTCATCATCGCGTCCTCGACGGGCACCTGGTAGACGAGCTCCTCCGCCGGAACCTCGTATTGGCCCGTCTCCGGGTTGTACTGGGTCGCGATGCCTCGCATGGGGCTGGCGCATCCCACGAACCCCAACAGCCCCAGCATCACTCCGGACCATCGCATCGAAGCCTCCATGACCAGGCTGCGTCCATCCCTGAACGACTGGCGCGCGCCGGACATATTCCTCCACCGCCCGATTCGTGGGAACTCCGGCCCACGCGAGCACCGGCCCGAGCGGACATGGCCGGTCGCCCGTTCCGGGAGTGCGCTTCGCGCTTCACATCACAGAGGGCGTGCCGCGCGGGTAGTCCGTATACCCCTCCGCGCCACTGCCATGGAGCAGCTCCATGCGAGGCTCCGTCAGGGGGAGCCCCTCTCGTGCGCGCGTGACGAAGTCGGGGTTCGCGATGAACGGCGAGCCGAAGGCCACCAGCTCCGCCTGCCCGGCGGCGAGGGCCGCCTGGGCGCTCTGGGCCGTGAAGCCCCTGTTGGCGATGAACGTCCCTCCGAAGGCGGCGCGGAGCCCCGCCACCGTCGTCGGCAGCGCCTCGTGAGCGTTGCCCACCACGTGGACATAGACCAGGCCGCGCAGCTTGCTGGCGACGTAGGTGTAGAGCGCGTGGATGTCGTCGTAGAGCGGCATGTCGACGTGGGTGTTGTAGGGCGACAGCCGCACGCCCACCCGGTCCGCGCCAATCGCCTCGGCGCAGTCGTGCGCCACCTCGACCATGAGCCGCGCGCGGTTCTCCAGGCTGCCGCCATGCGCATCCGTGCGCTGGTTGAGGTGCGGGTTGAAGAACTGCTCCAACAGGAAGCCGTTGGCCCCGTGCAGCTCGATGCCGTCGAAGCCGGCGGCGATGGCGTTCCTCGCGGCCTGGACGAACTCGCGCCGGACCTGGGCCACGTCCTCCGCCGTCATCTGCTCGGGCGTCGAGATGGGCCGTGGTCCCTGGGCGTCGGTGAAGATGTCTCCTTTCGCGGGCACCACCCCCGGCGCCACCAGCCGTGCGCCTGGCGGCAGGTTGAGCACATGGCCGACGCGGCCGCAGTGCATCACCTGCACGAAGATGTGGCCGTCCGCTTCGTGCACCGCGTCCGTCACCTGGCGCCAGCCGTCCACCTGCTCACGGCTGTAGATGCCGGCCTCACGAGCGAAGCCGAGGCCATTCGGTGAGGGGCTGGTCCCCTCGGTGATGATCAACCCCGCCTCGGCCCGCTGTCGGTAGTAGTCGCGCATCAGCGCGTTGGGCGTCCCGCCGATGGCGCGACTGCGCGACATGGGCGCCATGACGACGCGGTTCGACAGCGTGATGCGCCCCAACCTGTAGGAAGAGAACAGTGCCATGCGCGGAACATGCGCGGGCGAGGCGTCTCGGACAATCCAATCAGGATGGGATACACTGTCCGGCCATGCGGACAGTCGACCCGAATGGCATCATCGCGTTCCTGGAGGTGGTCGAGCGCGGCAGCTTCCGTGGCGCCGCGCGGGCCCTGGCCCTCCCCAAGTCGACGGTCAGCCAGCGCGTGGCGGTGCTCGAGGAGCAGCTCGGCGTCCAGTTGCTCCTGCGCACCACGCGCACCGTCATGCTCACCGACATCGGGGCCAGCTACCAACGCGAGGTCGCGCCGGCCGTGGCCGCGCTGCGGGACGCCGAGGCGTTGGTGAACGAGCTGCAGGCGCACCCGAGCGGGCGGCTCCGCATGAGCGCGCCGTTCGAGCTGGGCCAACGGTTGATGGGCGGGGTGCTCGCGGCCTTCGCGGAGCGGTATCCGCAGGTGAAGCTCGAGCTCGAGTTGACCGACAGGGAGGTGAACATGGTCGAGGAGGGACATGACCTGTGCATCCGCGTCGGTCCACTCCGGGACTCGCAGCTCATCGCCCGCAAGCTCAGCGTGCCCGCGCACGTGGGCGTCTTCGGGAGCGCCGCCTATCTCAAGAAGGCGGGCCGCCCCAAGCACCCGCGCGAGCTGTCAGCGCACCGGTGCTTGAGCATGGGCACCACCACCTCGCCGACGACCTGGGTCTTCACGGGAGCCCGGCCCGTGAGCATCCGGCCGGCCATCGCGGTGAACAGCTTCCAGGTGCTGTGCGCGCTGGCGGCCGCGGGGATGGGACTGGCGCGCCTGCCCCGCGCCCAGGCGAATACACGCGCGCTGGTGGAGGTCCTCGAACCCTTCGCGCCTGCGCCCCATCAGGCCTTCGCCGTCTACCCGGCCGCGCGGCACCCGAGCGCGGCGCTGCGCGCGATGCTCACGGTGCTGGGGGAGACATTCGGCTCCTGCGAGGCCGCGGTTCGCGGTGGAGAGGTGTAAGGGCTCCGGAGCCCCCTCCGCGTCGATTATCCAGATTCACTTCATGGCCCGTTCTCGATGTCGACATGGTCGGGTGCCCATGCACGGCCTAGGCTCCAGGGCACGGAAAGGCAGGACCACGACATGCGGACCCCATTCATCCTCACCCTCCTCCTTTCCTCCGCGGGATGCAGGCCCGCGCAGGAGGCGCCTGCCGCGCCGGCCGCTCGCGCGGATGGGAAGATGACGATTCAGCGCAGCGGCTCACAACTCACGAGGGTGGGCCCCGCCGCCAACTTCACCGGCACCGTGACCGTCGTACCGCTCTTCCAGGCCATGGAACACCGACAGGCCTCGGCGGCGTCCGTGTCGTTCGCGCCGAACGCCCGCAGCGCGTGGCACACCCATCCCGCCGGGCAGACGCTGGTGGTGACGTCGGGGACGGGTTGGGTTCAACAGTGGGGCGGTGAGAAGCAGGAGATTCGAGTCGGTGACGTCATCTGGACGCCGCCGGGCGTGAAGCACTGGCACGGCGCCACGAGCACCACGGCGATGACGCACACCGCGCAGCAGGAGAGCGTGGACGGCAAGGTGGTCGAATGGCTGGAGCACGTCACCGACGAGCAATACGGTGTCGCGCCAGTGGCCCCCTCCCCCGCGTCGGCGGCCAGCCCCGCGGTGAGCGTCCGCATCGCGGAGCTCGACATCGACCCCGCCCGCCTCGCCGCGTACCTCGCCATCGTACGACCCGAGATGACGGAGTCCGTCAGGACGGAGCCCGGGGTCATCGCGCTCCAGGCCGTGGCCGAGAAGGACAACCCGGCGAAGCTCACGTTCGTCGAACTCTACGCGGACGAAGCCGCGTACGAGCTTCACCGCTCGACGCCGCACTTCCAGCACTACCTCAAGGCGACGAGCGACATGATTGTCTCGCGTCGGCTGCGAGAGGCGGTGCCCGTCCAGCTCAGCATCAGGCCCACCGCATCCGAATGACGACCTGATTCACAGGGGCTTGAGCCGGTCCTCTGCCTCGACGTGTCTGGCGCGGAGCTTCCCCAGCGCGCCGGGCAGGAACGGGTCCTTCCCGCTCACCATCAGCTTCCACACCGACCCTTCATGGAAGCTGTCCCCCTTCAGCGCCTCGGGGACGAAGACCTCCGAGGCCACGTCCTTGGAGGTGAAGTGGAGCGGCAGGCCCCAGCCCTCACTGGCGAACACCACGGCGTCGAGCTCGGTGGCGTTCACCCCGGTGTTGCCATCGAGCATCAACACGCGAGCCTTCAACCGCGCCGTGTGCAGCTCGGCCGACTCGTCCCCGTGGTCTCCGAAGCAGCCGCCCGTGAGCTCCACGGACTTCGTCACGTAGCAGCACGCGCTGCCGCTGAAGCGCAGGTTCCTGGCGCGCACCTCGCCGAACACCACGAACAGGCTGATGTCGTAAGGGCTCGTCGACAGGTCGATGTCGCCGGCCACCTCGAGGTCTCCATCCACCACGAGAATCCACGGCGACTTGGGGACGAGCTTCTCGAGCCGCACGGGCCCGGTCACCAGATGAATCTCGGGCACGGGCTTGTCGTGCTGCCCGGCCCGCTCCCGGCTGTGCCCGAAGTTCTCGACGAACCAGCCAAAGGTCTCCGCCTCGTTCGCGGCCTCGAAGCGGGCCTTGATTTCGTCGAGCGGGACGACGCGTGTTGCCAGGTCAGGGAACATCGGGCCGTCATATCAAACGCGTCACTCGGAGAGAGCGCGTCAGGCCACGTCGATCCAGATCGCGGCGCTCGCGGCCGCTGCGCTCAACTGGACCTCCCCCTCCCCCAGCTCCGCGCCCTCACCGAGCGCCAGGTCCACCCCCGAGCCACCTCCCACCGCCTCCACCCGGACCGGCCCCGTCGTCGCGAGCAGATAGCCACGACGGGCGCGGCCGATGGAGAGTCGCTCTAACTGGCCCGCGGCGAGCGGGAGCCACCAGACCTTCACATCCGCGCGCAGCGACATGCCCTCGTCCCCCGCGATGAGCTGGCGCCCTGCCCCCGAGAAGTCTCGCGACGAGTAGACCGGCGGCCCCCCGTGGCTGTTCGGCCGGAACCACAGCTGGAGCATCCGCGTGGGGCGGTCCGTGTCGTTCCCCTCCGCGTGCACCATCCCGTTCCTCGCGGAGATCAACTGCGCCGTCCTGGGCCCCATCGTGGCGCCGTGCGCCTGGTCTCCGTGGTGGGACAGCGTCCCGTCCACGACGATGCTGAGGATCTCCATCTCCTCGTGCGGATGGAGCGGGAAGCGCGACTTCGGCGCGAACGTCGCGTCCGCGAGGACGAGCAGCGGCCCCAGCGGCCGCCCCCGTCCGGCGTGAGGCCCCACCGTCGCCACGAAGTGGTCACGGAGCGAGAGCCACGACAGGGTGGTTCGAGGCAGGGAGGCCAGCGGACGGTGTTCGAGGTGCGGCATGGGTGTGCTCTTTTCGGTGCGACAGCCGGAGAGGACCACCGCGCTCCCGGCGACGAACGCGCGACGGGAGAGCGTCACGACGTGAGCCCCGGGGCGTCGTCGGGCGACTCGAGGCCCTCTCGGTGGAAGGTGGGGTGGCGGTCCATCATCGCGTCCTCCTGCGTGGTGGGATTGATAGCCGGGGACACCTCGTTTGACACCTGCGCGCGGACGCACGGAGGATGTGCGTCCATGCACATCACCTGGGACGAGATTCAGACCCTCGAGGCGCTCGTCCGCACCGGCAGCATCGAGGCCGCGGGACGCGAGCTGTCACTCCGACACTCCTCGGTGTCCCGACGGGTCGCCGCGCTGGAGGCACGCCTGGGAACGGCGTTGTTCGCGCGGGGCGCGCGGCTGGTGCCTGGCACCTTGGCCCTGCGAATCGCCGAGCGGGCCGCGACCATGCGCACCGCGGCCCAGGACATCGAGGGCTTCCTGGGGTCCGAGCGGAGGGGCCGGGAACGCACCGTGGTCGTCACGACCAGCGACGTGCTGGCACCGCTCCTCTTCCGCGCGCTCGCGAAGGCCCGACCCGCGCAGGCGGTGGAGGTGCTCGTGAGCGACGACGAGCTGGAGCTCCTGCCCGGTCAGGTCGACCTGGCGCTGCGCCCCGGCCAGAACCCGAGCGGCGCGCTGCGCGGTCGGCGGCTCGGCCGGTTGAAGGTCGGCATCTATCGCGCGAAGGGCGGAGCACCGGACTGGCTCCAGCCGAGCGCCGAGCTGCGCGCCAAGTCCTCGATGCGGTGGTGGCGCGAGGTGCCCGGGGACGCGCCGGGCGCGGTGACGTGCAACTCACTCCTGGCCATGCGCGACGCGTGCTGCGTGGGTCTCGGGAGGGCCGCGCTCCCGTCCTTCCTCGCGCATGGAGACGCTCGGCTCCAGTTGGAACGGGAGCTCGACGGCGGGCCACCGCTGTGGCTCCTCGCGCCCATGGCGCGGGGTGTTCCCAAAGCGCTTCGCGAGACCCAGAGCGCCATCTTCACCGCGCTGCGCTCGACGCAGGACGCCTTCGCCGAGTAGCGCGGAGGTCAGGCGAGCGTCAGCAGCGCGCCACAGACCATGAGCACCACGCCCAGGACCAGCTTCCACGACATCGCCTCCCCCAAGAGCCCCCAGGCCAGGACGAGCGTGAGCGCCAGACTGAGCTTGTCGATGGGCGCCACCCGGGAGGCAGGCGCGAGCTGGAGCGCGCGGAAGTAGGCGAGCCACGACAGGCCGGTGGCGATGCCCGAGAGCGCGAGGAAGAGCAGCGTGCGCCGGCTGAGGGAGGGCAACGCGGCGCCCTCCCCCCGACTCAAGGCGATGCTCCAGGCGAAGACGAGCACCACCCCGGTGCGCAGCGCGGTGGCGAGCGTCGAGGGCACCCCCTCCACGCCCACCTTGCCGAGAATGGCCGTCAAGGCGGCGAAGACCGCCGATGCCAATGCGTAGACCCACCACGCCATGCTTGTGACTCCCGGGGAAGCAGCTCTCCGTGGCGCCGAGCCCCTGGCACCCCGGAGCGCGCACGCTACTTCGAAGAGGACACTCCAGGCTCCTCCGGATGCAGGGGCTGCTGGGGCCCACGTGCCTGTCCGCCCCCGAAGCGCAGATACAGCGACGGGACGAGCAGCACGTTGAGGATGGCGGAGGAGAAGAGCCCTCCCAGGATGACGACGGCCATGGGGTGTTCAATCTCCTGCCCCGGCTTGAGCCCCCCGATGACGAGCGGCACCAACGCCAGCGCCGTCGTCAACGTGGTCATCGCCATCGGCTGGAGCCGCTCCAGCGTGCCTCGCAGCACCAGCTCCCGTCCGAACGGAACGCCCTCCTCCTGCTCCAGATGACGGTAGTGGCTCACCAGCAGGATGCCATTGCGCGCGGCCACGCCCAGCACGGTGACGAAGCCCACGAGCGAGCCCAATGACACCACACCGCCGGTCATCAACACGCCCACCAACCCACCCACCAGCGCGAACGGCAGCGTCCCCAGGGTGAAGACCACCAGCCGCGGCGACTGGAAGTCCAGGTACAGCACCATGGCGATGCCCAGCACCGCGAGCAGGGACAAGCCGAACAGCCGCGTGCGCGCCGCCTGCCGCTCGGCGTACTCGCCCAGGATTTCCGCGTAGTGTCCCGCCGGCCACTCGACCTCCGCCAGCACCGCCTGGATGTCGTTGACCACCGCGCCCAACGCACGGCCACTGGCATCACACGTGACGTCGAGTCGCCGGGAGGCGCCCTCGTGCTGGACGATGTTCGGCACGGAGACCATCTCCACGCGCGCCACATCCCCCAGCCGCACGGGCGCTCCCGCCGCGGACATCAAGCGCAGCTCCTTCACCGCGGACACGTCCTGGCGCAGGGAGTCGTCACCCCAGACGACGACGTCGATGGTGCGCTCCTCCAGATAGACCTCGCCCACCTTGGTGCCTTGCAGCAGCGTGGCCGCGGCGCGCTGTACGTCACCCGGCGTCAGGCCCAGTCGTCGTCCCGCCTCCGCGTCCAACCGCACCTGGAGCTGAGGGACGAGCACCTGCGGCTCCACCTTCAGGTTCACCACGCCGGGAATCGCCTTGAGCTTCGCCTCCAGCTCCCCCGCCTTCGAGCGGAGCACCTCCAGGTCCGGCCCCCGCGAGCGCACCACGATGGAGCCGCTCGCGCCGCTCAGCACCTCCTTGATGCGCTCCTGCAGGTACGTCTGCACGTCGCGATAGAGGCCGGGGTAGCCCTCCACCACCTCGTTGATGTGGCGCACCGTCGCGGCGTAGTCGTCCACCGAATCCAGGCTGATCCACAGCTCCGCGAAGTTGGGCCCCACCACCTCGTCCGCCACCTCCGCGCGGCCGATGTGCGCACCGAAGTGCTTCACGCCGGGGATGGCCCGCAGCTCTTCACTGGCGCGCAAGGCCGTGCGCAGCACCGCGTCGCCGGACGTCCCGGGCTTGGCCACCCAGTGCATGAGGAAGTCCGACTCCTGGAAGTGGGGCAGGAAGCCCTCGCCCAACAGCGCCGCGAGCGCGACACCGCCCACGAGCACCGCGATGACCCCACGAAGCGCCATCCGGGGCCGGTCCATCACCCACGCCACCCAGGGCCCGACACGGCCGCGCAACCAGCCGCCCAGCTTGGGGGGATGCTTCTCCCGGCGCGACAGGAAGAGCAGGCACAGCACCGGCGTCAACGTGAGCGCGACCACCATGGACGCCCCCACCGCCAGCACGTAGGCCACCGCGAGCGGCCGGAAGAAGGCGCCGCTCACGCCCTCCAGGAAGAACACCGGGAGGAAGACGAGGATGACAATCACCGTGGCGTAGACGACGGCGCTGCGCACCTCCAGCGACGCCTCCAACACCACCTGGAACGCGGAGCGTGGAGCGCCCAGCAACCGGTTCTCCTCCAGCCGGCGCTGCACGTTCTCCACGTCGATGATGGCGTCATCCACCACCTCACCCAACGCGAGCACCAGGCCCGCGAGCACCATGGTGTCGATGGTGGCGCCCACCACGCGCAGCGCGACGATGGCCCCCACCAGCGACAGCGGGATGGCGACGATGCTGATGGCCGCCGTGCGCCAGTCCTGGAGGAAGGCGAACAGCACGACGATGACCATCACACAGCCCAGCACCACCGCGTGCTGGAGGTTGCCGAGCGCGGTCTCGATGAACGTGGCCGGGCGGAAGATGCCCGGGACGATGGTGACGCCTTGGAGCGCGGGGCGGAGCTGCTCGATCACCGACTCCACCTGCTCGGTGACCTCCAGCGTGTTGCCCCAGGGCTGCTTCTCCACGATGAGCAGGATGCCCGCCGTGTCGTCGACGATGCCCTCGCCGATGGGCGGCGGATGTCCCTCCTCCACGGTGGCCACGTCCGCCAGCCGGATGGCCGCGCCGTTGCGGAAGGCCACCGGGACCTCCTTCAGCGCCTCCAGCGACGCGGCGCTGAGCAGGCTCACCGACAGCCGCTGGTTCGGCGTGTCCACGAAGCCGCCGGACGACGGCACGCTCGCGTCACGCGCCACGCGCAGCACATCCTCCAGCCGCACGTTCGCGGCGCGCAGCCGCTCGGGGTCCACCTTCACCTGGTACTGACGGTCCCTCTGTCCCCAGATGGCCACGTTCGCCACGCCGGGGATGCCCATCAGCCGGGGGCGAATGGTCCAGCGCGCCATGTCCGACAGCTCCATCCGGTCGAGCGTGTCGGAGCGCAACCCCACCTTGAGCACGCGGCTGGTCGCGGACACCGGTGAGAGCATGACGGGAGGCCGGGCCGCGACGGGCAGCGTGGGCGCGATGCGCGCCAGTCGCTCCTGGACCAGCTGCCGGGCCCGGAACAGGTCCGAGCCCCGCTCGAAGATGAGCACCACCGAGGAGAGGCCGAGCACGGATTTGGAGCGCAGCGTCTGGAGCGCGGGCACCCCCGCGAGCGCGTTCTCCAGGGGCGTGGTGACCAGCCGCTCCACCTCGAGGCTGGAGAGTCCGGGGACCTCCGTCTGGATTTCCACCAGCGGCGGCGCGAACTCCGGGAAGACGTCCACCGGCATCTGCCGGAGGCTCGTGTAGCCCAGGATGAGCAGCAGCACCGAGGCGGCGATGGGAACCAGGCGGAAATGAAGGCAGGCGGCGATGAACTTTCGCATGTCGAGGTCCGTGCTCCGTCAGTGGCCCGCGCCGAATTCCGTTCCGAACAGCTCCGCGGCGCCCGTCACCACGACGGGGGTCCCCACCGAGGGACCTCGCGCGAGCAGCAGCTGCGTGCCCTCCAGGCGAAGCACGTCCACCCGGCTGCGGACGTAGACGTGCTCCTGCTGGCGGACGTAGAGCCACGCGCCGCCCAGCGCGTCGTAGACGACGGAGGAGGCGGGCACGGCCAGGACCTCCACCTGCTCGCCCAACATCAGGGACACCCCCACCCGCTGTCCCGGCGCGAAGCGCGCGCTCGCGGGCAGCTCGTAGAAGACATCCACCGTGGCCGCCAGCGGGTCCGCGGTGGGAGGCCCCGACACCGGCAGGGCCTCCACGCCCTCGTCCCGTCCCGACAGGAGCGCGTGCACGCGGACCTGCGCGTCCGCCTTCAAGCGCAGCGCCTCGTCGACGAAGAGCGGCACCCTCACCCAGTTGGCGCTGATGCCCACCACCTCGAACAGCGGCGCACCCGCGGCGATGGATTGACCGGGCGCCACCGCCACCTGGCGCAGCACCCCGTCCCGCGGCGCGCGCACCAGCATGCTGACGTCCGCCTCCAGGGGTGAGCGGCCCACCATCTCCAGCCGGGACTGCGCGGCCTGGAGCTCGGCGAGCGCGACGGCGTGGTCCGCGCGCGCCTCCTCGACGGAGCGCTCCGTCCCCGCGCCATCCTTCAAGAGCCGCTCGGTGCGGGCGAGCCGGGCCGACGCCGCCTCCTCGCGCGCCTTCGCGGACTCCACGGCGCGCTGGGCCTGGGCGCGCAGGTCCCGGTCCACCATGGCGAGCGGGACGAGCCGCAGCAGCACCTCCCCGCGCTTCACGCTCGCGCCGGGACGCAGGGCCGTCTCACTCCCCGCGGCCGCGACGACGCCCGCCACGGGGGCCGTGACGAGCAGGGCGTTGCCCGAGGGCACCACCACCTCACCGCCCAGGAAGTGTCTGCGCGCGGCGCTCCGCTTGCTCACGGGTTCGACGCGCAGGTCCAGGCGCTTCTCCGCCTCCGGGTGGAGCGTCACCGTCGTCAGCGACTCCTCCGACACATGACCGCTCACCTTGGCCGCTGGAGGGGGCGCGGGGGGCTTGTCCGCCGAGCAGGCCAGGACCAGGGTGAAGACGCTGGAGAGAAACACGCGGCGATGGGGGCTATTCATGAGCGACTCCCTGTTGGCCCAGGCTGCGGTCCAGCTGAGCGAGTGCACGGCGCAGGTCCGCCTCGATGTCGAGGACACGCAGTCGCGCATCCGCCAGACGTCGAAGCGCATCCAGCACCTGGAGGTAGGGCAGGTCCCCCGCGTCGAAGGCTTTCTGCGCGCCCTCGCTCGCGGCGGTGAAGGCCGGAAGGATGTGGGACTGGAACGCCTCCAGGGAGCCGGCGGCCTGGAGCACCTGCTCCCGCGCCGTCAGCACCTCGTTCGTCACCTGCTGACGCAAGAGCAGGTAGCGCGAGGAGGCGCGCATCATCTCCGCCTCGGCGCGGCCGATGCCGCCCGGGTTCCAGTTGAAGAGGGGCACCTCCAGCTGCACGCCGGGCACCCACAACAACTCCTTGGCGCCGCTCGCGGACGTCGACGGCTTGGCGTCCAATCGCGCGAAGAGCTGGAGGATGCGGGTCTTCTCCCAACCCAGTCGCCCGCCCGCCGCCTCGATGCCCAGCTCCGCGGCGCGCACGTCGGGCCGGGCCTGCTGGGCCACGACGACGAGGTCGGCGAGCGGCCGAGGCGCGCGGGTATCCAGAGGGGTCGCGAGCGGCTGGGCCTCGGCGAACAGCGGGCTCTGCACCACGCCCATCAAGAGCCGCAGTCGCTCCCGCGCCAGCACCACGTCCGTCCTGGCGCGGCGGGCGCTGTCGACCGCGGTCTGCGCCTCCGCGCGCAGCGCGGCGACCTCCACCTGGCTGGCGTCTCCCGCCGCGAAGCGGGCCTCGACCAGCTCGGCGGTGCGTCCCCACAAAGCGGACAGCGCGTCACGCGCCACGCGCCGCTCCTCGGCGAGCACCCACTCCGCATGCGCCAGGCGCACGTCGCGCGCGAGGTCCAGGCCGTTCTGCACCAGGCCCCGCGCCACCTGCTCCACCTGGAGCTTCGCGGCGGCGACGCGCGAGGGACGCTGCCACAGCGAGAAGAGCGGCTGGAGCAGCGAGGCCTCGATGGTCCGGGGCCCCACGGGAAACAGCAGGGAGAAGGTGGGGTTGGGCAGTGCGCCCGCCTCCGCCAGGTCCGCGCGCGACACGCCCAGCTGCGCCATGTCGACCTGGAGGGCGGCGCTGTTCCACAGCGCGACGGAGACCGCGGCCTGGGCATTCAGCGCCTCCGTCTCCGAGACGCCGGGAGGAAGCGAGGCGGCACGGGCCCCCTCGGGCCCCATGGGCGCGGCGAGGGACGACAGCTCGCTCGACACCCAGGCCCTGTCATAGGGCGAGCTGGCACAACCGCCCAGCAACCACGAGCATGCAAGCAAGGCCAGGGGTGGCCCCGCGCTTCGAACCCCGCTCCAGGAGAACATGGGCGGGACCCTGCCAGCGACACCTGAACGGTGGCTGAACGCGTGGGTCCCCCGTGCGGTTCAGCCACGTGACACGGATGGTATAGGTCGCGCCAACGATTGGTTCTTCCACCCATGCATGTCCTCGTCGTCGATGACCACCAGGAGCTCCGCGCGCTCGTCGCCCAGGCACTCGAGCGCGACGGCCATCTCGTCCGTCAGGCGGCGGACGTCGAGCAGGCGAGGCAGGCGCTGCTCGCCGAGCCCGACGTCATCGTGCTCGACATCGGCCTGCCGGACGGCTCCGGCCTGTCGCTCTGCCGCGAGCTGCGCAGGGACGGCATCCAGACCCCCATCCTCATCCTCACCGCCCACAACCGGGTGAACGAGCGCGTGGAGGGGTTGGACGCGGGCGCGGATGACTTCCTGGGCAAGCCCTTCGCCATCGCGGAGCTGCGGGCCCGCGTCCGCGCGGTGGGTCGGCGCCGCGAGCGCACGAGCACCGTCCGCGTGCGGCTGGGCGACGTCGAGCTCGACTTCGGCAGGCGCGAGGCGCTGCGCGCGGGACAGGCGGTGGCGCTCACCTCGCGGGAGTGGACCATCCTGGAGACGCTCGCGGCGCGAGGCGACCGGGTCGTGAGCAAGGACACGATGATGGAGTCCATCTGGGGCGAGGCCACCGCGGGCGCGGTGAGCAGCCTGGAGGTGCTGGTCGCGAGGATTCGCAAGAAGCTCGGCGAAGAGGCCGTCGTCACGCTGCGCGGCGAGGGGTATCGACTTGGCGGCAGATAGCCCTCCCCGAACACGCGACACGCTGGTGCGCCGGCTGTCGCGCGCGATGCTGGGCCTTGCGCTCACCACCACGGCGCTCACCGCCGGCGCCACGGGGCTGCTCGCCTATCAGATGCTGCGCGCGGCGGAGGACCGGCGCCTCAACGACGTCGCGACGGACATGGTCGAGGAGGTCGTGGGCCTCGACGACGCCCAGGCCCGCCTCGAGGCCGACGCGGAGCAGACGGAGCTGCAGCCCTTCGGAATCCACATCACCCTGTTCGCGGGGGACACGCGCCTGGGTGGCGCTTCGCACATCGCGCCCGTCGTGGGCTGCGCCTGGGCCGACGCGCCGGGGCTGGAGGACGTGAGGCGCTGCGGCATCGAGTCCCATGGCCGGCTCGCCGTGGCGCAGGAGACCCTCGGCAGCATGCCGCGCATCCGCCTGGGGTTGGGGCTGGCGGTGGTGCTCACCTCGGTGGGCGCCGCGCTCATGAGCCTGGTGCTCAGCCGCCGCGTGGCGCGGTGGGCCGCGCGTCCGCTCACCGAGCTCGGCGAGTCCCTGGCCCGCCTCCAGCCGGGCGCGGACATCCCCGCCGACCTCCACGCCGAGGCCCGCTACGAAGAGGTGAACACGGTCCGCGCCGCGATGGTGGGACTCCTCGGCCGACTGCACACGGCCCTGGCGCAGTCCCGCCGGTTCTCAGCCAACGCGGCGCACGAGCTGCGCACGCCCCTGGCCACGCTGCGCGCGGAGCTGGAGCTCCAGTCGGAGATGCCCCAGCCCCACGACACCGCCGCCGCGCTCGCGCGGATGCACCGCACGGTGACCTCGCTGGGGACGCTGGTGGAGCGGCTGCTGGTGCTCGCGGAGGGCGCGGAGGGCCCGCTCGAGCTGATGGAGACCGTGAGCCTCGCCGAGGTCGTGGAGGCCGCCCTGCACGACCTTCCCCAGGAGCACCGCGGCCGTGTCCACGCCGACCTCCAGACGCCCGGGCTCATCGCCGGTGACGGTCAGCTGCTGCGGCAGCTCGTCGACAACGTGGTGGAGAACGCGCTCAAGTTCTCAGGGGAGGGACGCGTCTTCGTCGACCTGACGTCCACGCCCGAGGCGCTCCTGCTGGACATCCGGGACGAGGGGCCGGGCATCCCCGCCGACGAGTCCGAGCGCGTCTTCGAGCCGTTCTACCGCGCCCCTCACGCGCGCGCGGGGAAGCCGGGGCACGGGGTCGGCCTGTCCCTGGTCCTCCTGGTCGCGCGGACCCATGGCGCCCAGGCCCGCTTCCTGCCCACCCCGAAGGGCGCCCACCTGCGGCTGACGTTCCCATCCCCAGAGCCCGCGCCCCCATGAAACCATGGGACCGGGACGACGACGTGCACCACGCCAGTCCAGCCATCGCGAGGGAAACCCTGTCGTGTCCATTCTCATCGTAGAAGACGAGCTGCGCGTCAGGGCGTTCCTCGCGCGCGGGTTGGAGGAAGAGGGCTTCCGGGTCCGCGAGAGCGTCAACGGGCTCGAGACCCAGGAGCTTTTGCGCGGCGAGCGCTTCGAGCTCATCATCCTGGACTGGATGCTGCCCGGTCTGCCGGGCGTGGACCTGCTGCGAGCGATGCGCGCGCAGGGAGACAACACCCCGGTCATCATGCTGACCGCGAAGGACGCCATCGCCGACCGCATCCTCGCGCTCAACGCCGGCGCGGACGACTACCTCATCAAGCCCTTCTCCTTCGAGGAGCTGCTCGCGCGCATCCGCGCCGTCCTGCGCCGGGTCGTCCAGCGTGTGGGGCCCTTGCTGAGCCACGCGGACCTGACGCTCGACCCGACCACGCGCCGGGTCACCCGCGCGAACGAGGAGATCATCCTGACGGCCCGCGAGTTCGCGCTGCTCCAGTTCCTGCTCGAGCACGCGGGGGAAGTCGTCTCCCGCACGCGAATCGTCCAGGCGGTGTGGGACCACGACTTCGAGACCTTCTCCAACGTGGTGGAGGTCTACATCCGCTACCTGCGCGCCAAGGTGGACGCGCCCTTCAAGCGCAAGCTCATCCACACCGTGAGAGGCGTCGGCTACGTGCTGCGGAGCCGGACATGAAGCGCGTCCCGACGCTGCGCGCCCACCTGACGCTCTTCTTCACCACCGCCGTGCTGGGCACCCTCCTCCTGTATGGCGCCGCGGTGATGGGGACGCTCGTCTGGGGTGAGTGGCGCGAGGCGCAGGAGAAGCTTCATGCGCCGCACGAAGCGCAGCGCAAGGAGGAGGAGGAAGGGCTCTTCGACGAGGCCCTCCAGGCGCTGGGCGGCATGGCGCTCACGGCGCCCCTGGCCGCGCTGGGCGCGCTGGTGTTGGGCAGCACGCTCGCACGCCGCGCCCTGGCCCCCCTGCGCGAGGCGAGCGAGCGCGCCCGCGCGGCCCGCGCCTCCAAGCTGGACCTGAGCCTCCCGGTCCGCGGCAACGGGGACGAGTGGGACGAGCTGGCCACGACGCTGAATGGACTGCTCACGGACGCGCGCACCTCGTACGAGCGCATCCGCGCCTTCACCTCCGACGCCGCGCACGAGCTGCGGACCCCGCTGACGGTCATCATGGGGGAGACCGAGGTCTGCCTGCGGCGCGAGCGCACGCCCGAGGAGTACCGGCAGTCGCTGGGCATCGTCCTGGACGAGACCCAACGACTCGCCCGGCTCGTGGACGAGCTGCTCCAGTTGGCGCGCGCGGACGCGGACGCGCGCGTGGTGGACGCGGAGCCCGTCGACCTGCACGTGCTCGCCCAGGAGGCCCTGGAGCGCACGCGTCGGCACCTCGTGGCGCGCGCCCAGGACCTGAGCCTGGAGCTCACGGGCACGCCGGTCTGCATCCAGGGGAGCCCCATCCTGCTGGCGCGGCTGTTCGACAACCTGCTCGACAACGCGCGCCGCCACGCGCATCACCGCATCCGCGTGGAGCTGAAGGCCACCGACTCCGAGGCCCACGTCACCGTGGGAGACGACGGCCCAGGGGTGGACCCCGCCCTCCAGTCGCGGCTCTTCGAGCGCTTCGCCCGCGCCGACGCGTCGCGCAGCACGGAGGGCACGGGGCTGGGCCTCGCGCTCTCCAGGGGCATCGCCCAGGCGCACGGCGGCACGCTCGACTACACCCGCGTGGAAGAGGAGAGCCGCTTCATCTGCCGGCTCCCCGTGCGACGGGGGTCATCCGCCGCGCAATCTCCTGAGGCGTCCGCCAGTGGTGGCAGAACCACAGCTTGAACGTGGTCACCTCCCGAGGCCCCCGGTGGACCGTCACGGGAGGCAGCGGATTCACGGACTCGCAATGCGCGTCCAGTCGACTCGGCGCGTCCTTCAGGGGATTGCGCTGGTCGACGACGATGATGGCGTCCTGCCCGGGGGCGGGATTCGTCCAGTAGGAATAGGCCAGCCCTTCGCCGCCCAGCGCGGAGTCGGATTGTGTCTGGGGCCTGCCGTCCAGATAGAAGGCCAGCTCGCTGGCCGTCTTGTAGCCCCACCCCACCACCATCGGCGCGAGCGGCCCCTTCGAGGTGTCCCGGTGGCGTTGCACGGCCTCCGCCAGCTCCCGCCAGCCGCTCACCAGGTTGTCGCGCTCCCGGAAGGGAATCCACGGGCAGAGCGGCATCAGGTACATGCCCACCATCAACGCCGCGCCCAGGCCCATGCTCAGGCCCGCGTATGCGCGGACGAAGCGGTGGTGACGCAGCGCCCACACCCCGCCGGCCGCGGCCACCAGCAGGCCGAGATACGCAGGCGCGACCCAGTTCATCTTCACCCAGTGGAAGGGGCTCACCAGCGTGAACAGGAGCAGCCCTGGAACGCTCGCGAGCCCCAGCAGGCGCGCTCGCGCATCGCCCCTCCAGGCCTGTCGGACCAGCAGCCCCGCCGTGAGCAGCAGCCCCAGGTAGAGCAAGGGACCGACGGCCACGGACTGGAGCCCCACGTAGCGGCCGATGAGATAGCCGTGGAAGCCCGTCACCGTCTGCGTGCGGCCCGTCGTCTGGAAGGCGAACGAGGCCCAGTCATGCGATTGGTTCCAGAAGAACACCGGTGAGAACACCAAGGCGGCCAGCACGCAGGCGACATAGGGGTGCGCGGTGCGCAGGGCCTCGCGTCCTCGCGGCATCACCAGGGCCGTGGCGAGCACCTGGAGCGGAAGCAGCCCCGCCGTGTACTTGGACAGCATCCCCAAGCCACACAGCAAGCCCATCAGATACCAACGCCACGCGAAGCGGCCCGGCCCGGCGCCATCCGGCAATACCAGCTCACACAGCACCCGCAGCGCCGAGGCCCAGGCCAGCACCAGCGGGACATCCGGCGTCATCACCACCGCGCCCAGTCCGAAGAGGACCGTGGCGTTCGCGGCGACCGCGGTCAGCAGCCCGACGGCCGGTGAATACAACCGGGTGCCCAGCGAATACAGCACACAGCTGAGCGCGGCCGAGGAGAGGATGGCGGGCAGGCGGAGGGCGAGCTCGGAGTCCCCCACGAAGTACGTCGAGAGCGCCATCAACCAGGCACACAGCGGAGGATGGTCCAGATAGGACCAGTCGAGGTGACGTGCGTATTGCCAGTAATACGCCTCCTGGGGAGCGAGCTCTACCTGGCCTGCATAGACGAGCCGCAGGAGCACCAGCCCCAGCGATGTCCCCAGGACCCAGCGCCATCCCATCTCCCGGGAGACACCTTCGGACGCATGCGACATCCGACACCTCTCACCCCCTTCGAGACCGGGCTCCAATGCTCCGGGGCTCGAAAGGTGTTGCGGGTGTCATGCCCGATGCGATGAATCGCGTCTGTGAACTCCAGGGACGATGAGAGACATCTCATCTGGCTTTCATCCACCCCTTCATTTCTCATCCACGCCAGTGAGAGGGCGAGCAGCCGAGCCTCTCGCTAGAGCTGGACCTTGACGCCCCCGATGAGGGTGCGCGGTGCGTTGGGGCGAGCGCCATAGGGACGGCGGCCGACGATGACCGCCTCATCCAGGATGTTGCGCCCGCTCACATACAGCTGGCCCCAGCGGGTGATGTTCCAGCTGGCGTTCACGTCGAACGTCAACAGCGCGCCTGTCTTCAGCCCCGGGGGAATCTCACCCGTCCCCGCCCGCTCGCGCATGCTGGCGACATAGGTGGTACTGATGAACGCACCCCACCTCGCGCCCTCCACGCCGACAGAGGCGAAGAGCTGGTGTCTGGGGACATAGGGCAGCTCATCCCCCGCCACGACGTTTCCGAACTGCGGGTCCGCCGAGCGGAAGTCATTGAGCAGCTTCGTCCGGGTGAACGTATACGCCGCCGTCACCGGGAAGGTGAGGCCCCCTCCAGGACGGAAGGTCTTCTCCGCGTAGGCCTCCAGGCCGTAGATGTTCGCCTCGCCGGCGTCCACCTGCCGGTCCAGGTCGTCGTTGAGACAGCCATTGGAGAAGGTGCAGACGTCCGTGAGGTTGGAGTAGTCGTTGAAGAAGCCCACCACCTCGAAGCGCTCACCGCGCCGCGTCCAGCGAGCGCCCGCCTCGTAGTTGACGCTCTTCTCCGCGCCCACCTCCCGGGGCTGTCCCGGCGCGGGAGGCGAGAAGCCCCGGTACGCGCCCGCGAACAGGCCCAGCTCCGGCGTGAGGGCGCCATGGACACCCAGCCCCGGCAGCAGGGCCTCCAGCGAGCCCTTCTCGAGCGTGTTCGCCAACCGGTCATGCGACTTGGAGCGCAGCACCTCCAGGCGCACGCCGGGCGTCACCGTCAACGGGCCCCAGGCCATGGCATCCGTCGCATGCAGGGCGAGCGCGTGCGTCGAGTCCTTGTTGTAGGCGGTGACCTCCGTCGCGCCGCCTTCGGGGACGAGCTCGCCGCCGACCATGAGGAACCCATCCTGCGAGTGGCGCCGGTCGATGCTGTCGTAGTGGTACCGGACGCCGAACTCGACATTGTGCGCCACCGGCCCCGTCCGCGTCGTCCAGCGCGCCACGCTCTGGGCGCCCTGGTTCACGAACACGCGGTAGTTGGGCCCGATGAGCAGCGTCTCGCCGGGGGAGGACGAGTCCAGCTGCCCGGTGAGGACGCCGTAGTAGATGGCGTTGCGGGCGCTGTCGGGGTCCGCGAGCACGTTGGCGATGGAGATGCCGCGGAAGGTGTTCACCTTGCGCCACGAGCGCTCCAGGTCCTGGCGATACAGCGACGTCGTCACGACCAGGTCGCGACCTTCCAGCACGTGGCTGAGCACCGCCTGCGTCCGGTGCCACTGCATGTGGTCGAACTGGCTGGCCTTGTAGCGGCGCAGCGGGTTCGCCGCGAAGTCCGCGTCCGACAGGCCCAGGTACGTCTCGTTCGAGCCCTCGTCGGAGTAGCCGAGCTTGAGCTGGAGCGACTGTCGGAGTTCGCCCTCCGGCACCAACCGGTAGCGCGCCTTGGCCATCCACTCGTTGCGGTGGAAGCCGGTGCTCCCATCCGCGCCGTCGATCTCCTTGAAGCCGTCGCTGCGCAGGTGGATGCCCTCGATGAGGAAGCCCGCGCGCTCGGTGCTCGCCCCGAGATACCCATGGGCCTTGCCGTAGAGGTATTGCCCGCCGGCGACGTCCAGCCCGAACGACTCCTGGGCCGGGATGTCGCGGGTGATGAGGTCCACCGAGCCGCCCACCGTCTGAGGCCCCTGCTGCACCGAGGACGGCCCCTTGAGGACTCGCACCGACTGCATGCGCGTCATCAGCGGGAAGTAGTAGGCCGCCGGCGCGGAGTACGGCGCGGGGCCGAAGAGGATGCCGTCCTCGAGCAGGGTGAGCTTCTTGCTCCGGTCCGGGTTGACGCCGCGCAGGCCCAGGTTCGGACGCAGGCCGAAGCCGTCCTCGCCGCGGCCGTACACCCCCGGCACGCTCTGGAGGATGGCCTGGGGGTCATCCAGCTCGTAGCGCTGCAGCTTCTCGGGCTTGAGGACGTGGATGGAGCCACTCGTCTTCGCCTCGGACGTGCCCACCACCACGCTCTCGAACTTGCGGCCACCGGGCGGCGGCTCCGGGAGCAGCTGGGGCTGGAGCGGCGCATCGGGGGGCGCCGCGACGTCGGCGCCAGCCTCGGGGGCGGGCTCGACGGCTTCCGCGGGGACCTGGGGAGGGAGCTCGACAGCCTCCGCGGGAACTTGAGGCAGCGTCTCCTGGCTCGGCTCCGAACTCTGTGCCCAGGCCTCCGACGCGAGGACGATGGCAATCACGGTCACTGCCTGGCGCGACACACCCATGACGGCGAAGACTCCTGGAGAACGAGCGAAGAGAGAGGGCGGTCGGTCCAGCTCGACGGGCGAGGACATCACCCGACGAACCGGACCGACCGCCTGGGAGCACGACGGACTAACGGGACTCGGCGGCTCCGCCGAGGACGATCTTCCCGTCGGACTGGACGGTCACGCCGCGAACGGCCTCGTCGAGCTTGCCCACGATGACGTTCACCGTGACGATGCCGCCCGTACCGAAGGTGGTGTCGCGCGAGCCGTCCAGGTTGAAGCGGGCCACCGCGAAGCGATTGTCACTGCCCTCGGTGACGAAGCCCGCCGCGTACACCTTGTTGTCCGGGCCGAACGTCACACCCCAGAACCGGTCATTCTCCGTCTCGGAGAAGGGCACGGCCCCGGCGAACTCGACGCCCGTCGTCATGTTCCGGATGAGCAGGATGGCGTCGTCGTCCTGTCCGCCACCCGCGCGGTAACCCGCGGCGGCCACGTACTCCTCGGCGCCCACGTCCGCGCGCGCCACGTCGAAGAACGCCTCGTCGGGGCGGTCGAAGGAGTAGAGCTTGTAGCCCTCGCTGAAGCCCTCCGCCGTCCCAGGCTGTCCGTTCGCCGTGACGAGCACCGCCATCGCGTCGATGTTGCCCGACGTCGGCGTCCCGCTGCCCACCATGAACACGCGGTCATCCTTCAGCGCGACCGCGTCGCGGCCACGCTCGTGGTCACCCGCCAGGTCCAGGATGAACGCGCCGTTGGTGCCGTACGTCGGATCCAGCTGCCCCGCCTCCGTGTAGCGGAACGAGATGAGGTCCACCGTGTTGCCGACCACGCCCGCGGCGCGGCCATAGCCCGTGGTGACATACGCGCCCGTGGACTGGCGGACCGCGGCGTAGGCCTCCGCAATCCCCCACTCCTTCGTCGGGTCGTTCGTCGCGAACGGTGACGAGTTCACCACGCCCTTGCTCCCGAAGGTCGCGTCCACCGTCCCCGACTCCGTCAGCCGCAGCAGCACGATGCGGTTGGCGGTCTGCGACCCGACGCCCGTGGGCTGCGGCAGGTAGCCCGACGAGACAATCTTTCCATCCGCCTGCACCATGCCGTGCCGGGCGGCGTCGCCCAGGCCACCGATGTCCAGCGCGAAGAAGCCCTTGCGCGCGTTGGCGGCGGGGGTCGCGTTGAACGTCTCGTCCAGCGCGCCGTTGGCGGTGAGCCGGGCGATGACGCGGTCCGTGTCCGTACGCGTCCCGTCCGCCTTCTTCGTGGCGAACACCACCAGCCGGTCCTGCGCGTCCCGCTCGATGCCCCACATGGAGTCACGCAGGGTGCCCGAGCCCGTGCCCAGGTCCACCCGCGAGATGCCATTGCCCGAGGCGCCAAAGGTGTTGTCCACCGAGCCGTTGACGTTGAGCCTCACGAACGCCAGGTCGGAGTCCGCCACGGTGGGCCCGGCGTCGGTGCCCGCATCCGCGCCGGCATCCGTCCCCGCGTCCGTGCCCGGACCCGCGTCAGCGCCCGCGTCCGGCGTGGGCGTCGGCGTCGGGTCCTCGTCATCACCACAACCGCCCATGGCGCTGGCCACAAGCCCGAGGGCCAGCACGCCGGGCAACAGGCTCTTGAAGCTCCGGACCGTCTTTCGATTCGGCATTTTCAATCCTCAAGTGAACCGCAAACGAGAACGATTCTCATTTTCAACTTCCAAAGGCAGCCGTGAGTATTCGTATGACCAGACAATGTCAAGACACCGGCCCCCTCAAAAAATCTCATCAATGAGAGAGATTCTCATCTACGCGTCGATACACGACTGGCGCGTCAATATTGATTGTCAGTCTCAAGAAGGCTCCTGTACTTGTCGGTCATGAGCATTCCCTTGTTCGGCCTCCGGGCGTCCTCCGCGATGAGCGTGAGGGCGGTGCTTCTCACGGCGACGCTGTGTCTGGCCTGCAGCGACACCAAGCCCAAGCCCCCGGGCCCGCCCGTCCCGGGCGACGACGTGCGCATGAAGCTCCTGAGCGCGACGGGTGAGTGCATCCTCGGAGGAGCGCGGGACTTCCTCCCCAAGGCGCAGGCGCTCCGGGATGCGGCGGCCCTGCTGAAAGACACGCCCGACGCGGCGAACCAGGCGGCGTCACGGGCGGCGTTCCACGAGGCGATGGATTCGTGGCAGGTGATGGAGGCGATTCAGGTGGGGCCCGCGGCGCCGCGCAGCACCCCGGGCGGCGGAGAGATTCGCGACCACATCCATTCGTTCCCCTTGTACAGCCGGTGCGCCATCGAGGAGCAGCTCGTCTCCAAGGGCTACGAGTCGCCGAGCTTCTCCACCAGCCTGGTGACACGGCGTGGGTTCCTGGCGCTGGAGTACCTGCTGTTCTACGAGGGCGCGGAGACCGCGTGTGGTCCCAATTCGGCCATCGTGGCGAACGGGACGTGGGCGGCGCTCCCCGCGGAGGAGCGGGCCTCGCGCAAGCGGGCGTACGCGGCCGTGGTGGCGGCGGACGTGGCCACGCGCGCCCAGGCGCTCGTGGAGGCGTGGTCGCCCGAGGGTGGGAACTTCCTGAAGACGCTCGCGACGGCGGGCGCGGGGAACACCGTCTTCCCCACGACGCAGGTGGCGCTCAACACGATGAGCGACGCGCTCTTCTACGTCGAGCGGGAGGGCAAGGACCAGAAGCTGGCGCGGCCCCTGGCGCTGCGCGACTGCTCGTCGGACATCTGCCCCGAGCTGCTGGAGTCACAGTTCGCGGGTCGCTCGAAGAAGAACCTCCGCCAGAACCTGGTGGGCTTCCGGAAGGTGATGGAGGGCTGCGGGCCGGACTTCTCCGGGACGGGCTTCGACGACGTCCTGGCGGCGGTGGGCGCGGAGGCAATCGCCACACGGATGCGGGAGCAGGTGCTCGGGGCGGACGCGGCCCTGGTCGCCATCGAGGAGGAGGACCTCCAGCAGGCGCTGGTGCAGGACAAGCCCTCCGTGCAGCAGGTGTATGCCGGGTTCAAGGGCATCACGGACCTGCTGAAGACCGACTTCATCTCCACACTGGACCTGGAGCCCCCCGCGGGGCTCGAGGGTGACAACGACTGAGGCGGTCCCCCTCGCCTCCCACGCGGGAGTCCGCGTCACAGCCCCGGGCAGACCGGGGTCTGCTTCGCCAGCGCCTCGACGATTTCGTTGATGCGATACGTGACCACCTTCCCGTCCGCGTTCCCGGCCGGGTCGACGTAGCCGCACGTATGCATGTGCTCATGGAGGAAGTGCCCCGCCAGCGCCGCAGTGTCCATGGTGGTGATTTCGCAGTCGTACGTCTTCATCCGCCACACCCCTTCGGACTCGTGGGTGGAGCCGACCTCGCGCTTGAACGGCCAGACCGAGACCCAGGGACAGTGACGGGCGCTCCATCCGAGGTTCAGCGGTCGACGCGCGCACTCGAGGACCTTCTGCGAGGTCGACAGCGCCTCGGGCTGGCCCGTGAAGCCATAGTCGTCCCCGAGGACCGTCTCATCGAAGCTCGGAAGCGCGCGCACTGCGTCGAGGCGGGCCAGCGCACAGCGCACATGGGAGTCGAAATGGGGCGGCATCTCGGACTCGAGCTGGACGGTCATCGCGGGGCGAGAGAACGCCTGCGGCGTCTTGCTGGGTGAATAGAGCGAGTAGCAACCGCCAGCCAGCGCCGTCAGCGACAGCAGCGCCACCGTCCGCGAGGTCCCGAGGAACGACATGTCTTTCTCCTGGGGCACCGAAGCCCCCCGATGTCCCTCCAGTCTACCTGCGCTCCCGGTATTGCCCTCCAGGCCCCACGCAGTCGGCAGGCCCTCCGTGCCCAGGTGAGACGGACATCTCCGGGTCAGGCCTCACTCATCCCGGGCCGCCCGAGTCTCCACCCTGTTCATCGCCCACGAGGAAGGACGCTCGCCCGAGCGAGAAGGTGTCGGGCACCGGCTCATCCCGAGCACGGACGATGAACGCTCGCGCCAACGGGCGCGCCTCCGGAAGGGCGCGCTCCAGGATCATGGCGCAGTCGGCCAGGTGGATGACGAAGGTCCGGGCCCCGCGCGAACTGGCCTCCGTCCGCAGGGCGGCTTCCCCCGCCGCGATGAACACGCGGACAATCGCGGGCCCTGTTTCGGGCAGGTCCCGGAGGAGGGCGATCAGCGTCTCGCCCAGCGCATAGGCCCCATGGCGTGTCGGGCGCTCCACCAACCTCGCCTCAATCCGCCCGATGATTCCCGGGCCGCGCCGGGTCAGCGCATCGGTGAGGTGGAGCATCGCCCATTCACCGAGCGGGTCGAGGTCGAGCGCGTCGAAGAGCTCCTCGATGGAGGCATTCTCCGCGTTCCGGCGCGCGAACGCGCCTTGGTCATCCGCGTTGAGTCCTGCCAGGTGTTCTGTCAGTCGCATGTCGTGGCCGGGGCGTGAGGTCCCGCGTCTACAGCGGGCGTCCGCCATGTTATGCGGAAACGCTCGAACGTTTCCGACACGGAGCAAGCCATGCGCAGCCTCATCCTCTGGACCCTGTTGTTGTTCGCCACGGAGGCCCTGGCCGTCGAGACCCGGCTCGTCGTCCGGGCGCGCGCGCGGGACGGCAAGTTCGTCGGGACGTCGATGGGCGGCGTGCAGGTGGTGCTCCGCGATGCGCGGACGGGTCAGGTGCTGACCCAGGGCGTCACCGCCGGCTCGACGGGCAACACCCAGACGCTGATGAAGCAGCCCCAGGTGCGCGGCGCGCCGCTCGCCGACGGGGCCTCCGCGAAGTACACGGCCACGGTGGACCTCGACGCGCCGACGCTGGTGACGGTGGAGGTGTCCGGGCCCCTCGCGCAGCGGCAGGCGCTGGCCACCAGCACGACGCAGCTCTGGCTGTTGCCCGGCAAGCACGTCGAGGGCGATGGCCTCATCCTGGAGCTGCCCGGCTTCGTGGTCGACGTGGTGACGCCGTCCGCGCAGGAGTTCCTCAAGCTGCCGGCCGACACGAAGCTCACCGTGCCGCTGCGCGCCAACCTCGTGCTCATGTGCGGCTGCTCCACCGAGCCCAAGGGCCTCTGGGACTCCAACCGGTACGAGCTGCTCGCCGCGGTGAAGCACAACGGGAAGCCCCTCTCCCAGGTCCCCTTGAAGTTCGCCGGGAAGACCAGCACCTACGAGGCCGCGCTGGCCGTGCAGCAGCCAGGCATCTACGAAGTCACCGTGACGGCGTTCGACCCCGTCACCGGAAACGCCGGCGTGGACGCCACCACGTTCGTCGTCGAGCAGTGACGGCACGCGGGCATGGACACACGCCCGTGTGTGTGTCCGTCCCTGAATCAGAAGTGCAATTGCATGCGCACGCCGGGCTGAAGCCAGACGTGGAATCGCCGGCTGTCGCCAGGGATGTGCCGGGCGTCTGTCTTGCGATAGCGGCCCAGCGACGTGGTGAGGTAGGGCCCCAGCACCACGGTGCGGTTGAGGCGCAGGTCCAGGCCGACGTTCGCGTGCCCCAGGTCGAAGCCCCTGCGTTGCATGGAGCCCGCCAGGTCCTCACCGTCGTCGCTCACCAGCTGCGACGTGGCGAACTCATAGCCAATCCCCACGCCCACCCAAGGCGACACGAACTCACCGGGGCGGAAGCGATAGTCCAGCTCGAGGCCGTAACGGACGACGGTGGCGCCACACAGGGCCTCGAAGCATGCGTCAGGCGACCTGCCGAATCCGAGCTGGAAGTAGGCGCCCAGGGAGAGGCGGGGGTTGAAGTAGTACGCGACCTCCACCTGCTGCGACAGCGTCTGACCGAACTCATCCGCCACCCTCGCGTCCGCCACCGAGCGCCCCACGGGAACGCCATACGCCGTCCGGAAGCCCAACGCGAACCCCGCACCCTTGGGTTCGACGGGCTGCGCCTGGGCTCGCGCGCCCCACAGCAGGAACAGGGACACCATCAACGAAGAGACAAGAGGGCGGGTCCGCATCTCGTTCACCCGAGTCGCCAGTGCGTGGGGATTGCAACGCCGCTACATTGCAAGGCCACGGCCAGACCGCGAGACACCGTGTTGTCGAGGAGAACCCGCCTTCGGGCATGGCGCCGGGGCCCCGTCACTCGCGACACGATTGTCAGGTTCCCTCCCGTCCCACGGAGGCCGCGAGGGCCGGAACCGCACGGGCCCGAAGATTCCTGACATACACCTGTCACCCCGACGGGATAGCTCCCCCGCATCACCTGCTGCCCTGGAGGCCCCGTCATGAAGCTCTACTTCCACCCCATGTCCGGCAACTCGCGCCGTGTCCTGCTCGTCGCCACGCACCTCGACGTGCCCCTCGAGCGAGTCATGGTGGACCTGCCCAAGGGTGAGCAGCGCGCGACGTCACACCTGGACCGCAACCCCAACGGACTCGTTCCGGTGCTCGACGACGATGGCTTCCTGCTGTGGGAGTCGCGCGCCATCATGCAGTACCTGGCCGAGCTGACGCCGGGACAGACGCTGCTCCCGCTGGAGGGACGCGCCCGCGCCGACGTGACGCGCTGGCTCTTCTGGTGCTCGGCGCACATGGCGCCAGCGTGCACCGTCCTGGTCCAGGAGAACTTCGTGAAGGCGATGACGGGCCGTGGACCGCCGGACCCCGCCGAGGTCGCGCGAGGTGAGGCGCTCTTCGCGAAGCAAGCACGCATCCTGGACGAACACCTCGCGGGCAAGACGTGGGTCTCGCAGGAGCGCCTGACGCTCGCGGACTTCTCACTGGCCGCGGGGTTCGCCCTCGCGGGACCCGCGCGTCTGCCGCTCGGGGATTTTCCGAACATCCGGGCGTGGCTCGGCCGCGTGCAGGAGGTCGAGGCGTGGAAGCGCACGGCCCCGACCCTGCCGGCGCCGGCTCGCGGCTGAGCGCATCGGGACTCCTTGTCCCACCGCTCCGGCCCCCGGCGTGAAATCGGGAGGGAGCTTGGGGCGCGGTCGCAATCGATGCGCCCAGGATGCGTCTCTTCGCGGGGTGGGCCATGCCCCACCGAGTCGTGAGCCGCTTCTTGCTCCGGGCGTGTCCTGCCCGGACGTCATCGATGGGTTTCCATGCATCCTCGTTCGCTCCGTGCACCTCGCCCGCACAACGTCAACGCTCGCTCCGGCCTGTTCGGAGCGGGGCTCCTCGGGCTGGCGCTCCTGACGGGTGGCTGTGCCGCGTCCCGGCCCACGCCCGGCACGGTGTCCTCGACCGCCGCACCGTACGGTGCCGACGCGGACTACGCCGTGGGCTTCACCTCGCGGGGCTACGAGGACGCGGCGCGCGAGCGCGCGTTGAAGACGGTGGTCTGGTATCCGGCGGCGCCGGGCTCGGCGATGGAGGAGGTCACGACGGCGCCCATCTTCGCGCCCTTCGTCGCGGCGAAGGATGCGCCGGTGTCCACGGCGCACGAGCGGTGGCCCCTGGTGGTCCTGTCCCATGGCAACGGGGGCTCGGCCTTCAACATGTCGTGGTTCGGCGCGCACCTGGCCGCGCATGGGTTCATCGTCATGTCGGTGAACCATCCGGGGAACACCTACGGGGACACGAGCCCGGACGGTTATGTGCGCGCCTGGGAGCGGCCCCAGGACTTCACGGCCCTGTTGGATGGCGTCTTGAAGGACACGGTCTGGGGCCCTCGGGTGGATGCCGAGCGCATCGGCGCGGCCGGGCACTCCATGGGGGGCTACACGGCGCTCGCGCTGGCGGGCGCGCGACTCAACCTCGCGCCCATCGCGCGCATGTGCACGGCGCCGGAGACTCGTGGGCATGCGGGCTGTGAGGAGCTGCGCGACGTGGACTACCGCCGCATCGACCTCGAGGTGGCGCGAGCGTCGTACGAGGACACGCGAGTACGCGCGGTCTTCTCCATGGCCCCTGGCATGGCGGGGACCTACGAGGCCCGGGACGTCGCGGACATCGACGTGCCGGTGACGCTGGTGCTGGCCAAGGGGGATGAGCTGATGCCACACGAGCAGAACGGCGTGCATCTGGCGAAGCTGCTGCCCTCGGCAACCACGGTGGTGCTGGAGGACGCGGCGCACTTCACCTTCCTGCCCCAGTGCACGGAGCTCGGGAACAAGGTCGCGGGGCCCCTGTGCCGGGATGCCACGCCTGGGACGCGAGGTGCCTCTCATGCGCGGACGCTCGCGGAGGCCGTGGCGTTCTTCCGGCGGTCGCTCGGCGGCGACTGAGCGGCAACCCGCGTCCCGTTCGCCGACCAGCGGGCCCCGTTCGCCGCTTCGCGGGCACCACTGACAGAACTCTCCGCCCGCGTGCGGCTCACGCGGGCACTGTGCCTCCACCACCTGTTCGATGGAGGCGCGTTTCATGTCGTGCAAGCGGCTCGCTGTCTTCCTCCCCGCTGTCGGCCTGGCGTCATGCGCCACCGGGGATGACGGCGATACCCTCGACCAAGGCGAGCGGGCCGTGGATGGCACACCCTCGTGAGGCCCCCCTCACGTTGCGCTCGTCGACTGGCGCTTCTGCTCGCCCTCGCCACCGCTCCGACACACGCAGCGCCGCGGCCTCCACTCGAGGTCGAGGACGCGATGCTCGCCCCCGTCCCGCCCGCGCCTCGGCGCGTGAAGAGCTGGGATGAAGCACGGGCCCTGGTCCGTGAACGGTCCACGGATTTGCGAGGCGCCCAAGCAGGCGTGGAGCGCGCGAGCGGCCGTTGGCGGCAGGCCCTCTCCGTGCTGCTGCCCCATGCACGGACACAGGTGGCGGTGGCGCAGGACCTCCTCAATCCCACCCTGGCCCCGGGCGTTCTTCCGGGAACCGCGGGGGAGGGCCGCACCGCCACCCGGCCCGCGGTCACCCTCACGACCACACTCACCCAATCACTCGTCGACGTGAGCGCGTGGCGAGGTCTGTCCTCCGCGCGAGAAGCCGAGGCCAGCGCGGTGGCCTCTCTTCAGGACACCCGCCGCCGCCTCGTCCTCGGGCTCGCGCAGGCGCTGGTCGCCACGGTGGCCGCCGAACGCGCCGCTGAGATGAACCGTGTCGGTCTGCTGCGCGCATTGGAGCGCGCCGCCCTCACACAGCGCGCCTTCGAGCTGGGCGCGGGCAACCCGTTGGACGTGGTGCGCGTCCAGCAGGACGTGGCGGTGGCACGCGGCGCCCTCGTCGCTGGGGACGAGCAACTGCGACGGACTCGTGAGGCGCTGGGACTCGCGCTCGGCTTCGGCGAGCCCCTCGGCGTCGACCCGTCCTTCGACCTGCGCGGGCTGGTGGATGACACCCGGCGGGACTGCGCCGCGCTGGAGAACCTGGACGAACGCGCGGACCTCGTGGCGGCAGCGGCGCTGCGTGTGTCGGAGCGGTGGCACGGGCGCGCCGGAGCGCGGAGGTGGCCGAGGCCCTGGTGAAGACGGCGGCGGAGTCACGCGCTCTCGCCGAGCGCACCGACCAGCTCACCCGTCGCGCCTTCGAGGTGGGCCGAGGCAGCAGCCTCGAGTTGGTGCAGAGCGGCGCGGCCCTGCGCGAGGCCGAGCTGAACCTGGTGCTGCGC
The DNA here is from genome assembly GCF_024198255.1 of Myxococcus guangdongensis. Taxonomy (NCBI): domain Bacteria; kingdom Pseudomonadati; phylum Myxococcota; class Myxococcia; order Myxococcales; family Myxococcaceae; genus Myxococcus; species Myxococcus guangdongensis. The sequence continues at coordinate 101,625 of NZ_JAJVKW010000015.1, read as the reverse complement.
GAGTTCCAGCGCGTCCAGGCCCACCTGGACGCCTTCCTGACGGAGGCCCGATGCCACGGATGAATCCCTTGGTGCGCCCCTGGAGACACGGATGATGCGGCTGTGGAGTGTGGCGTTGTTGTTGGTGCTCGGGTGCTCGGGGAAGAAGGCGGCCCCCGCCGCGCCCGAGCCTCGGGAAATCGACGTGGTCGCCGTGTCTCCTCGTGAGGTGCGCGACACGGGAGAGTACCTGGGTAGCCTGCTGTCGAGGCAGAGCGTCACCGTGCTCCCTCGCGTCGACGGCTACGTGCGCCGCATCCACGTCCGCCCCGGCCAGCACGTGGAATCCGGCGCACCGCTCCTCGAGGTCGACTCACGCGTGGAGACCGCCGCGCTCGACGGCGCACAGGCGCAGCTCAGCTCCGCACAGGTGGACCTGGAGCTCGCCCGCCGCACGCTGACCCGCGTCGAGGCGCTGCGACAGGAAGGGCTCGCCAGCGCCCAGGAGCTGGAGAGCACCCAGGCTCGCGTCGAATCCGCCGAGGCCACCGCGCAAGCCGCCTCGGCCCAAGTCACCCAGCGCCAGGTCCAGCTCCAGTTCCACGCCATCCGCGCCCCCTTCTCCGGCACCGTCGACGACGTGCTCGTCCGGGAAGGCGACTTCGTCACCGCGTCCACCCCGCTCACCCGCGTCGCCCAGGCCGAAATCCTCGAGGTGAGCGTGTCCGTCCCCTCCCCGCGCGCCCGCTCGCTGAAGCCCGACACGGTGATGGAGGTGCTCGACACGAAGGGCGCCGTGCTGCTCACCAGCCCCCTCTTCTTCGTCGCGCCCCAGGCCGACCCTCGCACCCAACTGGTCGAGGTGAAGGCCGCGTTCCAGAACACCCTCGGCCTGCGCCCCAGTGAGCTGGTGCGCGCGCGCCTCGTCTACTCCGTGCGCGACGCGCTCCAGATTCCCGCGCTCGCGGTGGTGCGTCAGAGCGGTCAGCCCTTCGCGCTCGTCGTGCGCGAGAAGGACGGGGCCACCGTGGTGGAGCGCCGGCCCATCACCCTCGGCGCGCTCGGTGAGCGCAGCTACGTCGTGGAGCACGGCCTGGAGCCCGGCGAGCGTGTGGCCATCTCGTTCCTGCAGGCCCTGCGCGACGGCGCGCCCGTGAAGGTGAAGGCCCCTCTGCACACCGCCGCGCGGATGAACGGGCGCTGACATGTTCATCGACTTCTTCATCCGTCGGCCCGTCTTCGCCATCGTCTGCTCCATCCTGCTGACGTTGGTGGGTCTCATCGCCATCCCCACCCTGCCCATCGCGCAGTACCCGGACCTGGCGCCGCCCCAGGTCACGGTGTCCGCCACCTACGTGGGCGCCAGCGCGGAAGTCGTGGAGAGCGCCGTCACCATCCCCCTGGAGCAGGAGCTCAACGGCGTGGAGGGCATGCGCTACATCTCCTCCACCAGCGGCAACGACGGCACCAGCAACGTCACCATCACCTTCGAGGCCACGCGCGACATCGAGGTCGCCGCCGTCGACGTGCAGAACCGCGTCAGCCGCGCCGCCGCGCGACTTCCCGCCCAGGTGAACCAGACGGGCATCGTCGTCAACAAGGCCTCCAGCCAGATTCTCCTCTCCGTCGCGCTCTACAGCCCCGATGACCGCTACGACGCGAAGTTCCTCTCCAACTACGCGGACGTGAATCTCAAGGACGCCATCAAGCGCGTGCGCGGCGTGGGCGACGTGCGCATCTTCGGCGAGCGAAAGTTCTCCATGCGCGTGTGGCTGGACCCCACCGAGCTGGCCCGCCGCAAGCTCACGCCCCTGGACGTGACACGCGCCCTCCAGGAGCAGAACCTCCAGGTGGCCGCGGGCCAGGTGGGCCAACCTCCCTCCGAGGAGGACCAGCCCTACCAGCTCGCGGTGCGCGCACGCGGCCGACTCATCGAACCCGAGGAGTTCGGCGACATCGTCCTCATGCGCGACGCGAGCGGCAAGGCCGTGCGCATGAAGGACGTGGCCCGCGTGGAGCTGGGCGCGGAGAACTACAGCACCCTGCTGCGCTTCAGCGGCAAGCAGGCCGTGGGCATCGCCACCTTCCAGCTCCCCACCGCCAACGCGCTCGAGGTGCGCGACGCCGTCCTCGCCGAGCTGCAGCGCCTGTCCGCCCAGTTCCCCCCGGGAATGGAATACCAGACGGGCACCGACACCACGCTCGCGGTGCGCGCCACCCTGCGCGAGGTGGTCCGCACGCTGGTGGAGGCCATCGTCCTGGTCATCCTGGTCATCTTCCTGTTCCTCCACGGTTGGAGAAGCGTGCTCATCACCGCGCTCACCCTGCCCGTGTCCCTCGTGGGCACCTTCGCCTTCGTGAAGCTGCTCGACTTCTCCATCAACACGCTCACCCTGTTCGGCCTCACCCTGGCCACGGGCCTCGTCGTCGACGACGCCATCGTCGTCATCGAGAATATCGAGCGGCTGATGCTGGAGCGGAAGCTGGCCGCCGCGCAGGCCGCGCGCGAGGGCATGAAGGAAGTGTCCGGCGCCGTCATCGCCATCTCCATCGTGCTGGTGGCGGTGTTCCTCCCCGTGGCCCTCTTCCCCGGCACCACCGGCGCCATCTACCGCCAGTTCGCGCTCACCATCGCCGCGTCCGTGGCCCTCTCCACCTTCTGCGCCCTCACCCTCACGCCCGCGCTCGCCGCGCGCATGCTGTCGAACCACACCGGCGACAAGTGGGTCTTCATCCGTCACGTGGACCGCGTGCTCGACCAGACGCGCCACCTGTACGGCCGCTGGCTGCGCCGGCTCCTCACCCACCCGGCCCTCATCCTCGGCGCCTTCCTCCTGTGCGTCGGCGCCACGGCCGCGCTGGTCGTCATCACCCCCACGGGCTTCATCCCCGACGAGGACCAGGGCTACCTGCTGGTCACCGTGCAGGGCCCGGAGGGCACATCCCTCTCCCAGACACAGAAGGTCATGGCGCAGGTGGAGGAGGTGCTGCTCGCCCAGCCGGAGGTGCGCGCCATCTTCGCCAACGGCGGCATGTCCCCTCAGGGCACCGGCTCCAACATGGCCAACATCTTCGTCCCCCTGAAGCCCTGGGACGAGCGGCCCGGCAAGGACCAGAGCGTGGCCGCGCTCGTCGAGCGGCTGCGCGCCCCCTTGAGCCGCATCGGCGGCGCGCGCGTGGTGCCCTTCCAACCGCCCGCCATCCGAGGCGTCGGCGCCGTGGGCGGCTTCCAGTTCGTCGTCGAGGACGCGGCGGGCACCAGCTCCCTGGACCAGCTCGCCTCCGCCGCGCAGCAGCTCATGGCCCAGGGCAACGAGGACGGCCGGCTGCGCGGCGTCTTCACCGGCTTCAACGCGGACACGCCGCTGCTCGACGTGGAGGTGGACCGCCAGCTCGCCAAGGCCGTGGGCGTGCCCATCGACCAGATCTTCAGCACGCTCCAGGTCTACATGGGCAGCCAGTACATCAACGACTTCAACTACGCGAACCGCGCGTACCGCGTCTACGTGCAGGCCGAGCAGCAGTTCCGCGACAGCCCCGCGGACATCGCCGCCTTCTACGTGCGCAGCGACACCGGCGACATGATTCCGCTCGAGTCCCTGGTGAAGGTCCAGCCCGCCGTCTCCGCGCAGCTCATCCGCCACCACAACCTGTTCCGCGCCGTGGAGCTCAGCGGGCAGGCCGCCCCGGGCGTGTCCTCCGGACAGGCCATGGAGGCCATGGAGGAGCTCGCCGCCCGGCACCTGCCCCAGGGCATGAGCGCCGAATGGACAGGCATCAGCCTGGAGCAGAAGCAGAGCGGCGGCCAATCCCTGCTCATCTTCGGCCTGGGCCTGCTCTTCGTCTTCCTCGTCCTCGCGGCCCAGTACGAGAGCTTCAGTCTGCCCTTCGTCATCATCCTCTCGGTGCCGCTCGCCATCCTCGGCGCGCTCGGCCTGCAGCTGTTGCGCGGACAGGCCAACGACGTGTTCTGCCAGCTGGGCCTGGTGATGCTCGTGGGGCTCGCCAGCAAGAACGCCATCCTCATCGTCGAGTTCGCCGAGCAGCTGCGCGCGCAGGGCCGGAGCATCATCGACGCCGTGGTGGAGGCCGCCGAGGTGCGCCTGCGCCCCATCCTCATGACGTCCACCGCCTTCCTGCTCGGCGTGGTGCCCATGATGACCGCGTCGGGCGCGGGCGCCGGCTCACGCAACTCCCTGGGGACGGCGGTGTTCGGAGGCATGCTCGTCTCCACCGTCGTGAACTTCGTGTTCATCCCCGGCCTCTACGTGTTGATGCAGAAGCTGCGCGGCGAGGCTCGGCAGCCTGCCCCCGACGCACGCGCCGTCGCCACGCCCTCGCACTGAGGCGCGAAGGCCCGGGCACCCACATGTCGGGGCCCGGGCCTTTCAGTTGGCGGCCCATCAATCGGGCGTCCGCCCGCCCGTACCGCGTGCAACCTCGCGAGAGTTCTCGTATTTTCCGCCGGCTCTCCAGCCTCGACGGAGGGCACTCCACCGGTCCGGCTGTTCATCCACCGAAATTGCAGTGGCGAGTGCCACCGACATTTCGTTATTCACCGCCCCGGCGGCAGTGACCAGCAGGGGATTGAAGCCAAGTCCCCGGAATCATTGCAGTGGATGAGCTGGCACGAAGACTGCTGTAGCAGTACGCAGAAGACATCTTCCCAGGGGCCTCCCCCGGCCCCCCAAACCCAAGGAGCCGTAACGACATGCTGACCGTTGGCGACAAGATCCCGAGCTTCAAGGTCAAGGCCACCGTGAGCCTGGAGAAGGGCAAGGAGTTCCAGGAGATCACGAACGAGACGTTCAAGGGCAAGTGGCTGGTGCTGTTTGCGTGGCCGAAGGACTTCACGTTCATCTGCCCCACGGAGATTGCGGAGTTCGGCAAGAAGAACAAGGACTTCGCGGACCGTGACGCGCAGGTGCTGGGCCTGAGCACCGACAGCGAGTTCGTGCACCACGCGTGGCGCACGCACCACCCGGACCTGAAGAACCTGCCCTTCCCGATGCTGGCGGACCTGAAGCACGAGCTGTGCAACGCGCTGGGCATCCTCCACAAGGAGGAGGGCGTGGCGCTGCGCGCGACGTTCATCGCGGACCCCGAGGGCATCATCCGCCACGTGACGGTGAACGACCTGTCCGTGGGCCGCAACGTCTCCGAGACGGTGCGCACGCTGGACGCGCTCCAGACGGACGAGCTGTGCCCGTGCAACTGGAGCAAGGGCGAGGAGACCCTCACCCAGAAGCTGGCGAAGGCGGGGTAACGCGTCATGGCCTCACTCGAAGTCGTCCGTGCGGAACTCACGGACTCCCACAAGGACACCCGCCTCAACCTCCAGGCCGTCCTGGAAGGCGGCAGCCTCACCCCGGAGCAGCGTTGGGGCGTGGCCGTCGCGTGCGCCTTCGCCGTTCGTAACGAGCGGCTGAAGGAGGCGATGTTGAACGAGGCGCGGAAGGCACTCGCGAACCCCGACCCCGTCATCGAGGATGCGCGAGCCGCCGCCTCGCTGATGGCGATGAACAACGTCTACTACCGCTTCCGGCACATGATCGGGAAGGAGTCCTACTCGACCAAGCGCGCCGGTTTGCGGATGAACAGGCTCGCGCAGGTGCTGACCAACAAGGTGGACTTCGAGCTGGTCTGCCTCGCGGTGAGCGCCATCAACGGCTGCGAGATGTGCATGCAGTCCCACGAGAAGGTCGTCCTCGAGGGCGGCCTGTCGGAGGACCAGGTGCACGACGCGGTCCGGGTCGCGGCGGTCATCCACGCCGCGGCGGTGGGTCTGGAGTCGTAAGCCTCCAGTCGCGAGTCATCGACGTGATGTGAGGCGCCCTCCGGTGGAGACACCGGGGGGCGCTTCCTTTTCGGGCGCCGCGCATCCAACGCGGCGTCCAGAACGAACGAGCACGAAAGGAAAGCCCTCATGTACCGCAGCCCCAGCCCCCTCCCCGAGAAGACCCGCGCCTCCCTCGTCGAATCCCTCAACGCCCGGCTGGCGGACGGTCTGGATTTGCATTCGCAGATCAAGGTGGCCCACTGGAACATCAAGGGCCCGCAGTTCGCGGCGCTGCACCCGCTGTTCGAGACCTTCGCGGTGAGCCTGGCCAATCACAACGACTCCATCGCGGAGCGCGCGGTGACGCTGGGTGGCAAGGCCTACGGCACCAGCCGCCACGTGGGCAAGACGAGCCGCCTGCCCGAGTACCCGCAGGAGACCACCAAGGATTTGGAGCACGTGAAGCTGCTGGCCGAGCGCATCGAGGTGTACCTGGACGGCCTGCGTGAGAGCCGCAAGCTGTTCGTCGAGGTGGACGACGCGGACTCCGAGGACCTGGCCACCGGCATCATCGTGGAGTTCGAGAAGCACGCGTGGTTCCTGCGCGCGTCGCTGGAGAGCTGAGACATCCCTGTCACGTGAGGCGCGTGTGCCCGGAGTGTGCACCGCGCTTCACGCCCCTCGCGGGAGGTGAAGACAGGCTTTCCCCTGTCCTTCCGCGAGGTTGTCTTCAGGCACAGCGGTTGCTCTCCCAGGGTGCACCCCGCCCGCGAAGGCGTGGACGGGATACCTTGGAGAAGCGCCATGCGAAGCCTCCTCACGTTGTCCGTCGTCGTCGCCCTGCTGTCCGGCTGTGGGGGTGCGCCTCCAGAGGAGCTGGTCCAATCCGCCAAGGCGAAGGTGGAGCGCGCGGCGGCGGTGGGACACCTGACGCGCGGGGCGCTCGAGGTGCTGGGGTTGATGCCGGTGTACACGTGCGGCGAGCCGCGCCGAGGCTTCCTCGACGTCGCCACGCTGGACCTGTCCCAGAGGCTGGCGTGCGCCACCACCACGGTGGAGTCGCTCGACGCGGTGACGGACGGCGTGGTGGTGACGTTCAGCGGCCCCGACTGCCAGGTCCATGGCCTGGGCCTCTCGGGGCGCGTGTTCTTCAAGTACCGGGGCGGCGAGGACCGGATGGAGGTGGAGGCGGACCTGCGCCAGTTGCGCGTGGAGGGCGCGGTGCTGCCCGCCCAGGTGGGCTACGGCACCTGTGGCGATTTGACCCACGTCTGGGTGAAGGCCGAGGGCGAGGTCCCCGGGCGCGAGGGCCACACGATGCGGATGGACGCGAAGGTGACGAAGCGTCCGGGGATGCCGCTTCTGGGCGGCTCGTCGCTGGTGCTCGACGGTACGGGCGAGCTGAGCGGCCCCGACGGCGTGGACAAGCTCACCCTCACCACCCTGCAATACGAGGTGGGTGAGTATCTGCCCAAGGAAGGCATGGCTGTCCTGGAGACGGCGGACGGCCACCACGTGGAGGCGAGCTTCAAGCCGGTGCTGTGGCGGGTGGGCAAGGTGGAGTTGACGGTGGACGACCACTCCCCTGTGACGGTGCCCATCGTCCGGTAGTGTCGGGCCACGCGCGCGGCGCCGTTTTTCCGCTAGGGTGTGGCGCCGTGAGCGACGACGTCACGATTCCCGCATTCCGCTCCGTGCCTCGCACGGGCGTCATCTACGTCACCGCCGAGGCCACGCGCCGAGGCTACCGTTCCAGTGACCCTGACTGGTGCAACCTGGGCCAGGGGCAACCGGAGACAGGCGACCTCCCCGGTGCCCCCGCGCGGCTGGGCACGGTGAACATCGACGTGGCGGACATGGAGTACGCGCCCGTCGCGGGGCTGTGGGACGTGCGAGAGGCCATCGCCGGCCTCTACAACCGCCTCTACCGCAAGGGCATGCCAAGCCAGTACAGCGCGGAGAACGTCTGTCTTTCGGGCGGCGGGCGCGCGGCCCTGACGCGGGCGGCGGCCAGCCTGGGCTCCATCAACCTGGGCCACTTCCTGCCGGACTACACGGCGTACGAAGAGCTGCTGGATGTCTTCAAGGCCTTCACCGCCATCCCCATCCTGCTGGAGGGCGAGCGCGGCTACGCCTTCACGCACGAGGACCTGCGGCGCGAGGTGCAGGGGCGCGGCCTGTCCGCCCTGCTCTTCTCCAACCCGTGCAACCCCACCGGCAAGCTGGTGCAGGGGGACGAGCTGGCCCGGTGGGTGGGCGTGGCGCGCGAGCTGGAGTGCACGCTGCTCATCGACGAGTTCTACTCGCACTACGTCTGGACGGGCCGCCCCGGGCACCTGCCGGTGGAGAGCGCCGCGCGCTACGTGGAGGACGTCAACCGGGACCCCATCGTCCTGTTCGACGGCTTCACCAAGAACTGGCGCTACCCGGGCTGGCGCATGACGTGGACGGTGGGGCCCAAGCAGGTGATTGAGGCCGTCTCCAGCGCGGGCAGCTTCCTGGACGGCGGTGGCAGCCGGCCCCTGCAGCGCGCCGCGATTCCGCTCCTCCAGGAGGAGCCAGTCATCGCGGAGACGCTGGCCATCCACCACACGTTCCGGGAGAAGCGAGACCGGTTCCACTCGCGCCTGGAGCGGCTGGGCATCCGCACGGACCGCGCGCCGGACGGGACGTTCTACGTCTGGGGAAACCTGTCGGGCCTGCCCGCGCCGCTCAACGACGGCATGGGCTTCTTCCGCGCCGCGCTGGAGGAGAAGATCATCACCGTGCCCGGTGAGTTCTTCGACGTGAATCCCGGCAAGCGCCGCGCGCGCCCCTCGCGCTTCCGCAGCTACGTGCGCCTGTCCTTCGGCCCGTCGATGGAGGTCCTGGAGAAGGCCCTCACACGACTGGAGGCCATGGTGCTCAAGCACAGCCGCTGAAGGCAGACGGCCACCTTCCGGAGCGCTCATTCCACGGCGACTCCGGAAGGCAATCCCAGACAAAGACGGCCTAGAGGGCCTTCTCCATCAGGTTCACGATGCGCTGACGGCGCTCGTTCGTGTAGTTCTCGATGTTGCTGAAGTTGTGGCGGTACGACAGCGTCTTGTTCTCGAAGCGGTAGAAGATGCGGTCTTCCGGCTCGGTGCCGCTGATGAAGTACTTCTTGAAGCCGTCCCGGATGGCCTGCTTGGAGAAGTCATCCACGCCAATCTCCTGGAGCGCCAGCACCAGCGGCTCGAAGTAGATGGCGTCCAGGCCCTTCTCCATGATGTGGGCCACACCCTCGGCGCCGAGCGTGTCCCACTCGACCTCGATTTCGATGGGCGCGCCCACCAAATCGTTCAGCGTCTGCTGCCACTTCGGGAAGACGTTCTGCTTGTACTGCGCGATGGCTCGTCGCTCGGGCAAACCCATGACTGCCCCCTCTGAGGTGGATTCCCAGTGTGCTGTTGGGAGGTGTGTCACGATTGTATGACGGCGGTAACCTGTCAAACACTCCGAGTCCCGAGAAAACGAGACACCGTGGGTGGCGGGCTTCAGCGCGGCGAGCCGCCAGGTCTCGCGGCGCTTGTTGGCGGTGGGCGGCAGGTGGAGCCCTCCGCGCATCGGGCCGCCGAGCAGGCTGGCGCGGGGGCTGCGTCACGGCAAAAGTCGGTGGCGTCCGCGCGGCGGGTATCAGGAGGCCCTATGCTCGGCGGGGTCCATGAGACTCCCCGCCTCCCGGCTCGCACTGCTCGGCGTCCTCTACTTCGTGCAGGGACTGCCCTTCGGCTTCCAGGCCACCGCGCTGCCCGTCTACCTGCGCGGGCAGGGGGTGTCGCTCACCGCGCTGGGCTTCGCCGGAGTGCTCGCCCTGCCCTGGGGACTCAAGGTGCTCTGGGCGCCGCTGGTGGACCGCTACGCCTCATCGCGCATCGGGCGACGCAAGTCGTGGATCCTCCCCATGCAAGCGGGCCTGACGCTCACGTGCGTGGCGGCGGGGATGATGGTGTCGGACGGTGGCTCGTTGAAGGTGCTGCTCGGGCTCATCCTGGTGATGAACCTCTTCGCCGCCACCCAGGACATCGCCGTGGATGGGCTCGCGGTGGACCTGCTGCGCCCCCAGGAGCTGGGCCTGGGCAACACGGTGCAGGTCGTGGGCTACAAGCTGGGGATGCTCACCGGCGGCGGGCTGCTGGTCTGGGCCAGCAAGTACCTGGGCTGGTCCGGCTTGTTCCACGGCATGGCCCTGCTGTGCGCCGTCGCGCTCGGGGTGACGCTCCTGTATCGCGAGGCGCCGCCTCGTGAGCCCGAGGCCACCGCGCGCGTCGAGGCGAAGACCGGGAGCTGGCGGCAGTGGTTCGCGGTGTTCCTCACGGCCGTGCGACAGCCGGGCATCGGCTGGGTGCTGCTCTTCATCGGCACGTACAAGTTCGGCGAGACGATGGCGGACGTGCTCTACAAGCCCTTCCTCGTCGACGCGGGCATCCCCGCCTGGCAGATAGGCCAGTGGGTGGGGACGTGGGGCAACGCGGCCTCCATCCTCGGCTCGGTGACTGGTGGAGTGCTCGCCACGCGCATGCCCATCCTCGGCGCCCTGTCACTCACCGCGTCGCTGCGCGTGCTGCCGCTCATGGGGCGCTGGTGGCTGGCCACCCACGGCGTCAGCGACGCGGGCGTCATCGGCGTGACGCTCGCGGAGGAGCTCGTCGGCGGCGCGCTCACCACCGTGATGTTCGCGTTCATGATGTCGCGCGTGGACCGGCGCATCGGCGCTTCGCACTACACGCTGATGGCCAGCATCGAGGTCTGGGGCAAGGCGCCCGCCGCGCCCCTCGCCGGATGGCTCGCGGACTCCACCCACGGGCTCGCGCTGGGCTACGGCCCCGTGTTCCTGCTCGGCGCCGGACTGTCCGTCGCGTTCCTCGCGCTGCTGGTTCCCATCCGTCATCTCCAGACGCGCTTCGTCACGGATGTGTCACACGAAAACAGTGTGTCACCGGCGCGAGACGAGAGCCCTCCGGTGGAATCAGGCACACGCTGAACGCCTCGCGAGCCGTGTCAGTCGCGGGTGTTAAGTGCTTACGCGCTGTCCCCCTTTCACCGTGGGCGCGCTCGCCCACGAGAGGTGCAACGCATGCTCTCTTCTTCGATGAAGTCCCTGTTGGGTGGTGTCGTGCTGGCCGCCACCCCTGCCCTCGCCGACAGCACCACGACGATTCCCGCCTTCGCGGCCGACATCGCCGCCGCCCGCCTCGCCACGAGCCCGGGTGGCACCACTGTCATCCGCGCGGAGATGCGCGGCGCCGTCGACCGGTTCCTGCAGGATGACTCCAAGGTCGACGCCGTCGAGCGTGCGTACCTGGCCGACCGCATCAACGACCTGACGTTCAAGCAGGGCGTGACGGCCACCGCGATGAAGTACCTCATCGACACCCACGAGCTGAACGACGGCCTGACCTGGTACTCGCCGCTGTGGCTCGACGTCCTCCCGCAGACCCCGGCCGACTACTTCGGCGCCACCGGGCCCCTCACCACCTCCACGGAGATCATGGAGGGCAACATCCCCAACGGCCAGGGCGTCGCCAACCAGCGGACGCTCACCTACAAGGCGGCCGCGGCCTTCGGGCTCCAGGGCGTGTCGAACTTCACGCCCATCACCGTCCAGGAGCTGCTCGCGATGCTGAAGGGGCATGTCATCAACGGCACGCCCAACGCCGATGAGGTGGATGGCGCGTTGGCGTTCATCACGCAGGTCTCCCGCAACAGCAACCGGCTCTACACCACGGGCTGGTCCTGCCAGACGTACTGCGGCGGTGGAGGCCCCGGCGACGCGGGCGGCTTCTTCATCGCCGCGGTGAGCACCGAGCGCAACTTCGTGCGCATGGTGCGCGTGACGACCTGGTCCGACTAGTTCTCAGCCGGCGCGCATGCGCCACTCGAGGCCCGCGGGAGGGAAGGTGCCTCCCGCGTGGGTCCACTCGAGCCGCACTTCACGCGGCTCCTCGGGCGGAAGCTCGAAGCACGCGAGCACCCGCCCCTCGCCTCGCTGATTGACGCGAACATCCACGCGCTCACCGTCGACCTTCATCGCCAGGTGGAGGACGCCGGCCTGCGGGAAGAAGTGTTCCGAGGGGTGGCGACGCGGTGAGGTGAGCAGCAGCTCCACCTCGCGCGGCTCGTCGTCGATGTTCTCCAGGGTGTACGTCAGTTCGTACGAGACGCCTCGGGCTCCGTCATGGGTCCGAGGCGTTCTCCGCTCCGGTTCGCGCACGGTCGGCGACAAGGGCGCGGCATCGGGCCAGACACCACCGTGTCTGCCGGGCATGGACATGACGAGGTCTCCGGCGCGCTTTCCCTCGGACAGGCGCACCGTGCGGCCGCCGACGAAGACACTTCCAGCCTCGACCACGCCTGGATGGAGAGGAAACGCCGGGGCGCCGGTCTCGGGCACATCGTTTCCCGCGCTGGCCATGGGGTGCTCGCCACGAGAGATGGCGGTGAGCTCGTCGGGCGTGAGGGGCAGCGGGCTGGACACGGTGGCCAGGCGGAACCTCGCGCCCGCGTCGAGTTGTCCCTTCGCGTCCACGGCCGTGAAGTCCAGGAGCGACTGGAGCGCTCCGCCCTTCTCATGGCGCGCGGCGAGGACGAGCACGGTGTCGCCGGGTTGCACGGTGAGGGAGGCCTCGATGCGACCTCGCGTGCCCAGGCGCACGTCGTCGAGTCGGGACAGGTCGAGGTCCTCACGGAGGAGCGGGTCGGCTTCACGCTCGTCCAGAGGACGCGGGTCGACGCGTGCATCGCGGAAGCCGGAGGCGAGCACGGCGTGAGGCCCACGGAAGAAGAGCCCCTCCGGGTCGGGAGCCTTTCCGGAAGCCGAGTCGACGAGTCCCGTGAAGTCCTCGGCGAGCGCGTCCTGCGCATCCGGGTTGAAGGGCTCGCCTCGCGCGTTCGCGGGGAACTGGGGCGTGAGGTACTTGGAGAAGACGACGCCCGCGAGTCGCAGGTGGATGGGACGGCCCGAGGTGTTGCGCAGCACGATGGAGCAGTGCTGTGTGCCGGTCGGGGACGTGGCCTGTGTCACGAGTCCCTGGTCGTCTCGCGTGAAGGTCTCGCCCACGCGATTGACGGCGCGCAGGAACAGTCGGGCCTGACCGGCGAACGTGAAGCCACCCTCGCTCTTGCCGGGCACGATGCGTCCCATCGTGGTGCCGATGACACCGGAGGCCCGAATCGTCTCGGGGCTCGCGTGGATGAGCAGCGGCGCGCCCGTGAACCCGCCTTCGAGAGGGGCGAGTTCCGCGATGGGGAGCACGTCGGTATCGAGCGCGCCGACGGGCAGCGGTGGCCGCTCATGGGGATGCGCGGATACGCGAGGCGCGGCGACCTCCTCCTCGCGTATCGCATCGACTTCGAGGGCCATCGCCAGGTCTCGCACGCCATGCGAGGCCTCTGCCTTCTCGGCCAAGGCAGTCACCGCGTCCGCGGCATCGCCCTCTTCCGCCGACTCCACCACGAGCCGCGGGACACCCGCCTTCGTCGCGTCGACGTCTTCCGCCGACACCACGACGAGTCGCGGGACAGGCTTCACCACAGCGTTCGTCGCCCCCGTCTTCTCGGCGACGTTCTCGTCTGGGAGCGCCGCCACGAGCTGCGGGGCCACCTTCACGACGGGACCCGCTGACTTCACCTCGGCCTCCGCCGCTTTCGGGGGGGCCTGCCCATCCAAAGGGGCCACCACGGGCGGTGCGATGGCCTTCGCCCCGGCCTTTGCCGTCTTCGCCGCGGCCTGCCCATCCAAAGGGGCCACCACGGGCGGTGCGATGGCCTTCGCCCCGGCCTTCACAGTCTTCGCGGCGGCCTTCCCTCCCACGGGCGTCACGGCCGCCCCCGCCGTCTTCCCTTCCGCGGGAGCCCCCACCGGCCTGGCGACAGTCTTCGCAACGGGCTTCTGCCCCGGAGCATTCGGAACCGTCTTCGCGGCCTTCACCCCGACCCCGACTGTCTTCGCGGCGGCCTTCGCCTGTGCACTCGCGGCGGGCTTCGCCTGTCCTCGCTGTGGCGTCACGGCCGGCGTCGCGGCCCCACCCGTCTCAGCCTTCTTCGCGGTCTTCTTCGCGGCCTCCCCATGGGGCTTCGCCCCCGAGGGTTTCGAGGCGGGACGTCGTGGTGGCGGCTTCGAGGGAGGCATTCTCCAGAATCCTCACAGAGAACAGGCCTGGATGTCGCCTCCCCATGGCCCCGGGTCCCACCTCACCTCACGCGCGGGCCCACTTGCGCCACACGGTACCGGTGAGCGCCAGCACCCCCGCGGTGGGCAGCGCCCACGGCAGCACCTTCGCCAGACGGTGCTCCCAGACATCCACCCGGTCCGCCAGCAACAACATCATCCAGTGGCGCGCCTTGTGGTCCGGGAACCCATAGGCCACCCGGCGCAACACGCCACTCAGCCCCTTCGGCGGCTGCGCCGTTCCATACACCGGCGGCAGCTGCGCGCGCCCCGGGTGCTTGAACACACGCACCGGCGAGTGCTGGAACCGGATGGGCATGCGAGCCCCCGGCAAGGGATGCGGCAAGGTCTCCATCGGGACGCCGGGGCGGCTGGCGAAATCCAGGTCCGCGGCGGCGCCAGGTACAGGTCTATCCGGCATGGCTCGGCTCCTTTCGGTCACGCATGGCCCGGCGTGAGGACGCACTTGACGCAGCCGTCACGCTTCTGGGCGAACAGGTGGTAGGCCTCCGGCGCATCCTCCAACCCGAACCGATGGGTGATGATGGCCTTCGCATCGATGCGCCCCTCGCGGATGTGCTTCAGGAGGTGCGGCATGTAGCGGCGCACGTTGCACTGGTTCATCCGCAGCGTGAGCCCCTTGTTCATCGCGGTGCCAATCGGCATCACGTTCCACGGCGGTCCATACACACCGACGATGGAGACATTGCCGCCCTTGCGCACGGCATCGATGCACCACGAGAGCACCGTGGGCGCCCCCGCCTCCAGCTTCATCCCCAGCCCCATCACCCGGTGCGTCGTGGAGCCCTCGGCCTCCATGCCCACCGCGTCGATGCACACGTCCGGGCCGCGTCCCTCGAACATCTCCTTGAGGTAGGCAACGACGTCCCCCACCTCCTGGAAGTTCACCGTCTCCACCTTCGCGAACCGCTCCGCGAAGTCGAGCCGGTACGGCACGCAGTCCACCGCCACCACGCGGCCCGCGCCCATCAGCCACGCGGAGCGCATGGCGAACAATCCCACCGGGCCCGCGCCGAAGACGACCACCGTCTCGCCGCCCTTGATCTCGCCCATCTCCGCGCCCATGTAGCCCGTCGGCAGGATGTCGCCGAGGAACAGCACCTCCTCGTCCTCCATGTCGTCCGGAATCTTCAAGGGCCCCACGTCCGCGTACGGCACGCGCACGTACTCGGCCTGGCCCCCGTCGTAGCCGCCCGTGGTGTGCGAATAGCCATACACGCCGCACGCCACGTCGCTCGCGGGGTTGCTGTTCTCACACAGCGCCGTGAGTCCCCGCTCGCAGTAGAAACAGCCGCCGCACGAGATGTTGAAGGGCACCACCACGCGGTCGCCCTTGCGCAGCTGGGAGACCTCCGTGCCCGTCTCCTCCACCACGCCGGTGAACTCGTGCCCGAAGGTGTGGCCCACCCGCGTGTCGGGGACCAGCCCGTGCAACAGGTGCAGGTCTGAGCCACAGATGGCGGTCTTCGTCACCCGCAGGATGACGTCCTGGGGGTGCTCCAGCCGGGGGTCCGGCTTGTTCTCCACTCGGACCCTGAAGGGTCCCTGGTAGGTCAATGCTCGCATGAGGGCGCTTCTCCCGTTTCATCTACGGGTGAGGACGCCAGCGCCGTGCGGCAAGGCGCGTCATCAGCGAGCCCCCCGCTCGCTCACTCGCCATGGCGTGGGGAGAACGCGGCTCAGCCCTCGGATGGCTCCCAGCTCAGCTCCGTGGCCCGCCACATGTACCAGCTCGCCACCGAGCGCCAGGGCCGCCAGCGCTCGCCGTATTCCAGCAGCGCCTTCGGCTTGGGCATCTCCTTCAGTCCGTACGCGAGCATGAAGCCCTTGCGCACGCCGAAGTCATCCACCGGCAGCACGTCCGGGCGGCCGAGCCGGAACATCAACAGCATCTCCACCGTCCACTGGCCGATGCCCCGCACCTGGGTGAAGTGCTCGATGAGGGCCTCGTCGCTCATCCGGCGCACGCGCGCGAGCGGAGGCACCGTGCCCTCCAGCGTCTTGCGCGCCAGGTCCTGGAGCGCGGCCATCTTGTTGGCGGACAGCCCCGCCTCGCGCAGCGCCTTCTCCGGCGTCGCGAGCAGGGCCTCGGGCGTGAAGTCGCGGCCCGTCCCCACCTGAACGCTGACGCGCTCGAAGATGGTCGCCGCGGCCTTGCCGTGCAACTGCTGGAAGACGATGGAGCGCGCCAGCGCTGCGAACGGGCTGTGCAGCGGGCTCAGCTCCATGCGGAAGGCGCCCACGCGCTTCATCAGGGCGCCCAGCGTCGGGTCCGCGCGCGACAGGGCACGGCGGGCGCTCGGGGTGAAGGCTTCGGGCAGGCGCGGAGCGGAGGAGGCGGAGCTGGGCATGGGAGAAACCCCATGCTGACGCTCCGGCCGCTCCGCGCAACCCGAATCTTGCGGCCTACAGCGGCGCCGCGTGGCCCGTCTCGGCGGGGACGTTGTTCCGGGGCTCGTCCTCCATCAGCTCCTCGAACTGCTGCTCCATCAAGATGCCCAGGTCCTCGAGCTGCTCCTTGGACAAGAGCTTGCGGACCTTCTTGAAGAGCTCGCCCTCCTCCTCCTTGACGTGGTGCTCGATCTGCTCCTGGAGCACCTTCATCTTCGGGTCGAACTCCTCGTCGCCCGGCTCCATCTCCAGCAGGTCCGCGATGATGCGCTTGGCGGACAGGTGCTCCTCCACCGCCTCGCGCAGCTCGTCCTCGGTCCGCTCCGACCTGGTGGCCGGATAGAAGTACAGCTCCTCGATGGTGGCGTGCGCGGCGAGCCGGTCGGCGATCATCTCGAACAGCTCGCCCCTGCGCACGTCCGCGTGGTCCGGCAGCTTGCCGTACTGCGCGAAGAGCTTCTTCACTTCGTCATGCTGCTGCTTCAGCAACTCAATCGCGTTCATGTCCAGCCTCCAGGTCGGCGGGGTTCAAGGCTCGTCTGACTTCGGAGACTCGTGGCGGTGGGCGTCAGGTGGGCAGCTTGCGGGAAGGCAAATCCTTCACCGCGGGCCCATTGAGCACCTTGCCCGTGGGGCTGAAGCGCGCGCCGTGACAAGGGCAGTCCCACGAGCGCTCCGCGCCGTTCCAATGCACATGGCAGCCCAGGTGCGTGCACACCGGCGACACGGCGTGCGAGGTGCCATCCTCCTCGCGGTAGACGGCCACCTTCTGCCCATCCACCTCCAGCACCTTGGCCTCGCCGGGGGCCACCTCGGACAGGTGCTTGCCGTCGGGCTTCGCCAGCCGGTCCGCGACGAAGCGGAAGGCCACCTCGGCGTTCTCCTGGATGAAGTCCTTCACGCCCGCCATGGGCTTGACGCGCGTGGCGTCGTACAGCGCGGCGTAGGGGTTCTGCCGCCCGAGGATGAGGTCGGTGAGGAGCATCCCCGCCAGCGTGCCGAACGTCATCCCCGTCCCGGAGAAGCCCGTGGCCACGTAGACGTGCTTCCGGGCGCTGTCGCGGCCGATGTAGGCCAGCCCGTCGGCCGGCTCGATGACCTGACCGGACCAGCGGTGGGTGATGGCCTCCACCGGGAAGCGCTCGCGCGCGAAGTCCTCCAGCGCCGCGTAGCAGCGCGCCGTGTCCTCCTCGGTGCCCACCTTGTGGTCCTCGCCGCCGACGATGACGAAGGTGCGCCCGTCCACCGGCTGCGTGCGGATGTAGTGATAGGGCTCCTTGCAGTCGTAGTACTGCGCCGCCTCCAGCGGCCCGTTCAGCGGCCCCGCCACCGCGTAGGTGCGGTACGCGAAGAGCTTGGTGTGCATGAAGACGCGGTTGAGCGGCGTGGTGGTGGCCTCCACCACGTCGGTGGCGGTGACGACGCCCCGGTCCGTGAGGACGCGGCAGGGCTTGCCATCCTGGACCTCCAGCACGCGCGTGTTCTCGAACAGGTGGCAGCCGTCACCAGGGATGCGGTCCGCCAGCCCGAGCAGGTACTTGCGCGGATGGAATAGGGCCTGGTCCTCCACGCGCAGCGCGCCCTTCACCTGGAAGGGCAGCGGCACGCGCTGGGTGAGCGTGGCGAGCAGCCCCGCGTCGCGCGCGGCGGACACCTCGTCCTCCAGCGACTGGAATTCGCGCGCCGTCTCCGCGTACTGGAACATGGGCACGCGCTGGAAGTCGCAGTCCAGGCCCAGTTCCTCCACGAGCGACGCCACCTGCTCCATCGCGGCGCGGCTGGAGGATGCCGCCAGCCGGGCGCCCTTCTCCCCGAAGTCGCGGCGCAGCGTGGCGTAGGGCGTGTCGAGCAGCTCCGTGAGGTGCGCCGTCGTCTGTCCCGTCTGCCCGGACAGGATGCGGTTCATCTCCAGCACCGCCACCCGCTTGCCGGCGCGCTTGAGCAGCCACGCCGTGGTGAGGCCCGCCATCCCCCCGCCGATGACGGCCACGTCCACCGTCAGGTCCCCGGGCAGCGTGGGGAAGTCACGCGGAGGGGCGGTCAGCGTCCAGAGCGAGCGATGCGTCCGCGTCTCGTCCATGTCCCAAGACTAGGGATGCGCCTCAGGTGCGATAACCCGACGCGGCGGACGCCGATGCCTGGCCGCCTGCCCGGCGTCTTGGCCACTCGCGATGTGCACGAGCAAACAGAGCGGGCCGCCGGGTGTTGGCAAGTCACGCGGGATTCCAAGCGGTTCTGGGGTGGTGGAGCGGCCCGCGCTACATAGAGGGCAGGGACGGCCCCCCGACCCCTGCCTCGTACCCAGGGAGCCACGAAGGATGCCGGTGGAAAGATTGGCTGGGAGCACCAGCCTCGTCGATGTCATGGACCGGGTCCTGGACCGCGGCCTGCGCTGGGACGGCGCCGCCCCGCCAGACGCCCCCGAGCCCTCCGCGCGCGTCGTGGTGACCTCCCTGGAGCTTCGCGTCGAAGACCCCTCTCCTGCTGACGACACACCTCGACTTCCTCCTGGAGCCTGACGCATTGGTCTCGTACGCCCCGCTCGCCCCGGCCCCCGCCTCCACTGTCGACGCGCGCCTCGCCCTGGCCGAGCAGCTGCTCGCATGCGACTCCGCGAGAGGCTGTGCCCGGGCCGTGGTGGAGTGGTTGCCCGCGCATGCCCAGGCCCTCGCCGCGGCCTGCGTCGCCCGCGAGGAGCCCGGAGCCCGGATGACCTGCCTGGCCGCGCGGGGACTGTCCGAGGCCCAGCAGGCAGCGCTCGCGGCGTGGTCCGACACAGACACCGCGCATCCGCTGGCGGACGTGCTCACCCAGGCCGTGCCGCGCTTCTTCCCGAAGGAGCGCGCGCCCCTGCCCTCCCCTGGCGCGCAGGGCCTGTTCGCCGTGCCGCTCGGGCGCGCGGGCTCGTCTCCCGTGGGCCTCCTGCTGGTCTGGGCGAGCGCCCCCGAGCTGCCCGCCGAGGTCGCCTGGGTCGCCGGGCACGCGGGGCCCTTCCTCGCGCGCCAGGCCACGTCCGGTCCGCTCGCCGCGGGAGGCGCGGAGCTGTTCCGCCGCATCATCGACGCGGTGACGGACCCGGTGCTGCTGACGGACCTGGAGGGCCGGCCGCGCCTGGCCAACGCGCGCGCGGAGGCCTTGTTGATGGCCAGCCCCGACGCGAGCCACGGCCGCCGGCGCGCCGTGCACCTCAACCAGCGCGTGTTCTCCGCCGCGGTGGCCAGCACCGCCAGCGTCGGCCAGTCCGGGGTGAGCTGGCGCGAGGTGCCGCTGGTGGACCCCGTGGAGGGGTTGGACCTGCTCTTCGAGCTGGTCAGCACGCGGGTGTACGAGCCGGACGGCCGCGAGGCCATGGTGAGCGTGCTGCGCAACGTGACGGACCTGGGCCGCGCGACGCAGGCGTTGGGTGAGAGCTACCGGCGGCTTCGCGCCACCGAGCGCGAGGCGCGCAGCGAGCGCCACCGGCTGGACCGGGTGCTGGACTCGGTGGCGGACCCCATCATCCTGTCGGACCCGTCCGGCGTCACGGTGATGATGAACGAGCCAGCCGAGCGGCTCTTCTCGCTGCCGCCCGAGGGAGGCCGCGCGGCGCAGCGCCGCGTGCGCTCCAACCACGCGACGTTCGTCTCGTTCCTCGCCAACGTGCTCGACACCGGCGGAAGCCCGCGCTGGCGAGGGCAGCTGAGCCTGGTGGACCCGACGAGCGGCGCCACCCTGCCGGTGGAGGCGGTGGCGAGCAAGGTGCTGGGCGAGGGCGGGGAGCTGACGGGCATCGTCACGCTCTTCCAGGACCGGGGCGAGGCGCTGGAGAAGGCGCGGCTGCTCGAGCGGCTCAAGGAGGTCTCCACGCTGCTGGAGGCGCGCGTGCAGGTGGCCACCGCGGAGCTGGCGGAGCAGAACGAGAAGCTGCGCCGTCAGGCCATCCAGCTGGAGCAGGCCAGCGCGGCCAAGTCCCAGTTCCTGGCCAACATGTCCCACGAGTTCAGGACGCCGCTCAACGCCATCCTCGGCTACACGAACATGCTGCTGCAGGGCGTGTCCGGTGAGCTGTCCGCGCCGCAGAAGCGCAACCTCACGCGCATCGACTCCAACGGCCGGCACCTGTTGGAGGTCATCAACGAAATCCTGGACATCACCCGCATCGAGGCGGGGCGGATGCCGTTGCACCTGTCCGACTTCGTCATCCCGGAGCTGCTCCAGGAGGTGATGGCGGAGATGGACCCCATCATCGCCCGGAGCAAGCTGACGGTGACGACACACCTGGGCGCGCGGCTGCCGCCGGTGCACAGCGACCGCCAGAAGGTGAAGCAGGTGGTGCTCAACCTGCTGTCCAATGCCCTGAAGTTCACGCACGAGGGCGTGGTGAAGGTGGTGGCGGAGTACCAGCCGTCATCTTCCATGCTCACCATCTGCGTGGAGGACACGGGGATTGGCATCGCCCCGGCGGACCAGGAGAAGATCTTCGAGGACTTCCAACAGGTGGACAGCTCGCCCACCCGGGCCTATGGAGGCACGGGCCTGGGGCTGTCCATCTGCAGACGTCTGGCCGATATGCTGGGGGGGCGCGTCACCCTCCAGAGCACCCAGGGGCAGGGGTCGGCCTTCACGCTGCACTTCCCACGACGCCCGAGGCGGACATGACGAATCCCTCCCCGAATCTCCAGCCGCTCGTGCTCGTCGTGGACGACTACGATGACGCGCGAGAGATGTACGCGGAGTACCTGGAGTTCTCAGGGTTCCGCGTCGCGCAGGCGAGGAACGGGCAGGAGGCGCTGGACCAGGCCTTCGCGCTCACGCCAGACATCATCCTGATGGATTTGTCGTTGCCCATCATCGATGGGTGGGAGGCGACGCGGCGGCTGAAGAACGACGCGCGCACGAGCACCATCCCCGTCGTCGCGCTCACGGGGCATGCGATGACGGGCCAGTCCGATGAAGCGAAGGGCGCGGGGTGCGACTCCTTCGTCACCAAGCCGTGCCTGCCCGACGAGCTCGTGGCGGAGGTACGGACCATCCTCGCCCGGCGCGGAGGCGCCGCGATTCGCTGAGGCGTGCCGTGGCCCGCTCCCCCCGTCCACCCAAGAGCTCTTCCCGACGAGGCGCGGCCTCGCCCAAGCCGTCCCGCGTCCGACGCGCGACGCCCAAGGCCGAGGCGAAGCGCCCGGATGCGTCCACGTCCCGAGCCGCGCCGCCTCGGACCTCCGTGCTTCCCGACACTGTTGCGCGTGGCGGCAAGGTCGCCCGCCCCCTACCGGACGCGCCCACCGACGAGGAGCGCGCGGGGCCGCAGTACCTCTACGGCGTGGTGCGCGCCGACGGCCCGCTGGACTTCGGTCCCATCGGTCTGGGCATTCCGCCCTCCCACGTGCGCGCCGTCTGTGAGCACGGGCTGGCCGCGCTGGTGTCCCCCACCCCGTCGATGCGGGTGGACCCGACGCGGGCCCATCTGCTGGCCCACCAGCGCGCCGCGGAGGTGGTGCTCCGCGAGCACACGCTGCTGCCGGTGGCCTTCGGCACGGTGCTCGGCTCGGAGGCCCACGTGCGCGCGCTCCTGCACTCCACGCATGAGAGTCTGAGAGTCGTTCTCACCGCGCTGGAGGGCAAGGTGGAGCTGGGGCTCAAGGTCCTCTACCACCGCGAGCACCTGAACCGGCGCATGGAGCTGGAGGACGAGGAGCTGCGGCGGCGCGCGGACGAGTCGGAGCTGGAGCACGAGCAGCGGCTGGGGCGCGCGGTGGAGCTGCGCGCCGCGCTGGACATGGCGGCGATGCTGGAGGGCCTGCGCCCGCTGGCGGCGGCGTCTCGCACGGATGCGCCCGTGGGCGAGCGCATGCTGCTCAACGCGGCCTTCCTCGTGGCGAGGCAGGACGGGCCCGCCTTCGAGGCGAAGGTCCGGATGCTGGCGGCACGCTCGGACCTCTACACCTTCCGCTTCACCGGCCCCTGGGCGCCGTACAGCTTCGTCGACGTGCGACTGGGCCGCGTCGACGACCAGGAGCCGCGGGTGTCACGGACCGCCGGCTGAGGACACCGGCGTCGTCACCCGCGCGGCCTCGGCGGCCAGCGGGTCCACGCCCGCGTGCAGCCGGACCCAGCCCGGCGTGTGCTCGGTGCGCGCGTAGAAGCCGTCCGTCGCGCGCGCCACCGTCAGCTCACCCACCGGCTTGCCACCGCGCCGGTACTCCACGCGGAAGGCCTCCTTCGGCTCGCCCCCGGCAGGCTGCTCGTCGCGGCCCAGCAGGTCCAACGGCACCAGCCGCCACACGCGGTCATGCCAGTTGCGGGTGAACTCGTCCGGCTTGTCCGGCGACTCCTCCGGCGCGAGCGTCACCGGGTTGGGCGCCTTGCCGCTCGCCACGAACGCGCGCGACGAGCCGCCCGACGAGATGACCACCGAGTCGAACTCGCCCAGGTCGAAGACATGCATCCGCCGGTCGACCAGGCGTGTCATCGCGTTCTCCAGGTCCGGCAGCAGCGCGGGGCCGAGCAGGAACACCTGTCCGTCAGAGTCACGACGCAGGTACGGCGTGCCCCAGCCGCCCGTCATCGAGGCGAGCGTGAAGGACTCCGCCTTGCCGCCCAACGTCAGCGTCAGCTTGCGCTGCGAGCCCGTCAGCCCCACCTCCTCCAGCTTCTTCTCGTCGAGCACGCCCAACGCGCGCGTGGCACGCAGCGGAGCGAAGCGCGGGTAGAGCTTCTGGGCGACCTCGTTGGCCCGCATGTCGCGAGGCGGCGGAGTCTGCGCCGCCGAGGGCTGCGTCCCCGCGTCGGCCGCCCCCTGCGCCAGCGCCACGCCACCATCCACGGACGCGCCACCGTCGGCGGCGCCCTCGACCGGAGGCAGCGGCTTCGCGGGCTTGAAGCCCAGGCGGACCCAGAGCGCGTCACGCTCCTGCGCGTCGCGGTACAGCTCCACGTAGCGCGCCTCGTCCTCGTAGCGCACCTTGTCCAACGCACGCGCCGGCAGCTCCACCACCGTCACGTCACCAGGGGCGCCCGCCGGAGCGCGCTGCCACACCAGGTAGGCGGCCACCAGCGCCACCGCCGCGAGGGCGCCCTGCAGGGCCAGGTCCCGGGCCTTCATTGCTCACCTCCCGCCGCCACGCTGGCGCGCGGAGCACGACGGCCCCGCCGCCTTGTCGTCACGAAGCCCACGGCCAGCACCAACGCCGGCGCCAGGAACACCGTGGCGTAGAACCACGCCACGTCCTGCTCGCGGGTGTGCTGGATGGGCACGTCCTCCTCCGTCGACACCGCGCCGGAGATGGCCTCCTCACCCGTCAGCCACCGCAGGGTGTCCACCGCGAGGTACGCGTTGCCCATGTTGGGCAGCACCACGTCGCTCACCACGTCCGCGTCCGCCATCACCACGGCGCGCATCGGCTCCTTGCCCTTGGCGGCGGGCTCCTCCACCGCCACCACCAGCGGCCAGGTGCGCCGCATCTCGCCCGGGTCCGGGCTGAAGTTGCCGTTGGCGTCCGCGAAGGTGGCCCCATGCGCGCGCACGGAGATGTCATGCATGACGCCGTTGGGCAGCGGCTGGAGCTGGTCCAACGCGCCCGCGCCCAGGAAGGCCACGGGAGACTGGCCCGCCATCGCCGACAGCGACGTGACGGACGGATGTGAGCTGAAGCTCGCGGTGCCCAGGTTGCCTCGGTCGCTCTGCTGACGCGTGGTGCGGAAGTACACCTGGTCATTCGCCAGCGGCGTGCCGAGGTACTTCAGCCCCATGGGCGCGAGCAGCGCCTCGAAGCCCGGCCCCTCCGGCTCCAGCGCCATCCAGAGTCGACCGCCGCGCGACAGGTACTCGCGCACCGCGGTGAGCTCCTCGGGCAGGAAGTCGCGCGTGGCGCCCATCACCACCAGCGCCGCGGCGTCCCCCGGCACCTCGCGGCCCAGGCCCTCCGCGACCCCCAGCGGACGCACGTCCACGTTCTGCGCGCGCAGCAACTCCTTGAGCTGCGCGACGGACGGCTTCGGCATCTCACCGGGCACCGGCCGCGTCTCCGCGCGCTCGCCGTGGCCCGCGGTGAAGTAGACGACGCGGCGGGGCTTGGCCACCGTCAGCAGGCGCCGCTGCACCTCCTGGTCCAGCCGCTGCAGCTGTCCGCGCGCGCGGTCCAGCTCCAGGCCCACCGTGAAGGGCTCCTTGCGCTCACCGCGCGCCAGGACGATGGTGCCGTTGTTGTGCACCCCGAGCGTCTTCGCGCGCGCGGGCTCCACCGCCTGGTCCAGCCGCTCCACGCTGAGCAGCCCCGGGCTCTCCACCGACAAGTCCCGGAAGTACTGCCCCACCGCCTCGCCCACCTCGTTCGCGGGCGGGAAGAAGAGCATGACCTGGAGCGGCTCGTTGAGCCCACGCACCACCTTGCGCGTGGAGTCACCGGGCTTCGCCGTGCGGAAGTACGACAAGTCCCAGGTCGTGTTCGCCTGCGTGACGACGTACATGGTGGCGAAGGCGAACACGAGCACGAAGGACAGCCCCAGCCCGGAGTACAGCGCGCTGCGGGCCCGCCCCGTCTCCATCACCGGCGCGCGCGCCATGGCCTGGGTCGCGACCTCCACCAGCGCCAGCGGCACCAGACAGCACGCGAGCAGCGCGGGGAACAGCGCCGCCAGCATCACCGCCAGCTTCGGCGCCTTCTGCGACAAGGGGGCGTCGAACAGGGACATGCCCAGGTCGGACTGGAGGAAGTAGAGCGCCAGCGCCAGCAGCCCCAGCCCGTACAGGCCCAGCACCCAGCCATCCACCCGGCGTCGGTCGGCGCTCGCGCCGCGAGAGCCCACGAACCGCCACGCCGTCGCGCCCACCGCCAGCGCCACGCCGAGCCCGGAGAAGAGCCCGCGGCCCGTCCCCACGCCCAGGATGCGCTCGCCGATGAAGACGGCCAGCAGGCCCACCCCGAAGGCCAGCGTCGCCGCCAGCCCGCTCCCCGAAGTGCGCGCGCTCATCGCCACCTCCGCGCCTCGAGCACCCGCGTGGCCGCGAACAGCGCCACGTAGGTGACCACCAGGTAGTAGACGACGTCACGCACGTGGACGAGCCCCGATTGGAACGGCGGGAAGTGCTGGTTCCACAGCGACATCGCGCTGAACACGTCCGCCAGCGGCTGCTCGGTGATGCGCGCGAGCAACCAGCAGAGGATGAGCGCCACCAGCATCACCGCGGACGTAATCGCCGCGAGCAGCTGGTTCTTCGCCAGCGCCGAGCCGAAGGTGCCCACCGCCAGGGACGCGCTGCCGAGCAGCAACAACCCCAGGTAGCCGGCGCCCACGTGGCCCCAGGACACCTTGCCGTTCACCAGCACCAGCACCGGCATGTACAGCGTGCACAGCACGTACAGCGCCAGGAACGCGAAGCCCGCCAGGAACTTGCCCAGCACGATGTCCCTGTCGCGCAGCGGCGAGGAGTACAACAGGGGCAGCGTGCCCGTCTGTCGCTCCTCGGCGAGCAGGCGCATGGAGATGAACACCGAGGCGACGATGGTGAAGCCGCTCGAGTAATAGAAGAACTGCGAGAGCACCTCGGCGGAGCGCTTGCTCGCGCCGCCCAGGGCGTACGCGTTGAAGAACAGGCCGTTCAACGCGAGGATGACCGCGATGACGACGTAGCCGCTGAGCGTGCGCAGGTAGCCAGACAGCTCGCGGCGGGCGATGAGCAGCGCCTTCACGCGCGCACCTCCTGACCATGCGTCAGCTTGAGGAAGATGGACTCCAGGTGTCCCGCGCCCACGTCCAGTCGCAACAACTCCAGCCCCGCGCCCACCACCGCCTGCGCCACCCTGGGCCGCACGTCCGGCGACGCGCGCAGCGTCAGCGCCACCAGCCCATCGCGGGAGCTTCCCACCTCCACCTCACCGAAGGGCCGCAGCACCTCGACGGCGCGCGCGGAGTCCCCTCGCACCTCCACCTCGACGGAGCCTCCGCCGCCCATCTTCCGGCCCAGCTCCTCCTCCGTCCCCTGCGCCACCAGCGCGCCCTTGTGGATGATGAGCAGGCGGTCACACGTCTGGGAGATTTCCGGGAGGATGTGGCTGGAGACGAGCACCGTGTGCGTGCCCTTCAACCCACGGATGACGTCGCGCATCTCCACGATTTGCCGCGGGTCCAGGCCGCTCGTCGGCTCGTCGAGGATGAGCAGCGCGGGCTTGTGCACCAGCGCCTGCGCCACGCCCACGCGCTGGCGGTAGCCGTGGCTGAGCGTGGAGATGAGCTCGCCGTCCACCTCGCGCAGCCCCGTCTTCTCCTCGGCCTCGCCCACGCGCGCGGGGGTGTCCTTGGCCGTCACGCCACGCAGTTGCGCGACGTAGGCCAGGTACTCGCCCACCGTCATCTCCTCGTAGAGCGGCGGCACGTCCGGGAGGTAGCCGATGCGCTGGCGCACCTCGTGGGCGTTGCTCACCACGTCATGGCCGTCGATGACGACGCGGCCGGCGGTCGGCAACAGCACGCACCCCAGGACCTTCAACGTCGTCGACTTGCCCGCGCCATTGAGGCCGAGGAAGCCGATGACCTCACCCTGGCCGATGGTGAAGGCCAGGTCCCGGATGGCCGCGTGCTCACCGTAGTACTTGGTCAGCCCTTCGACCTGAATCATAGGGGGCCATTCCATCAGTCCCCCCAGGGGGGATTGTCAAGCTTCGAACCACTCAGCCATGGCGGAACTCCGGGCCCGCCGTGGTGCGGCCGAGCGTGAAGCGCAGCGCCCCCTCCAGCTCCGGGAAGAGGAACGCGTAGCCGAGCCGCTCGGCGGCGTTGGGGAGCACCCGGGCACCCGCCAGCAGGGCCTCCTGCCCCATCTGCCCGAAGAGCGTCTTGATGACGGCCGCGGGCATGGGCAGGAAGGCGGGCCGCCGCAGCACCCGGCCGAGCGTCCGGGCGAAGTCCGCCTGCCGCACCGCGCCCGGCGCCACCGCGTTGATGGGCCCCCGGGCCGCCTGGGTGAAGAGGCTGAAGTGGATGAGCCCCAGGATGTCCTCCATCGACACCCAGCCCATCCACTGCCGCCCCGAGCCGATGGGCCCACCGCCGCCCGCGAGGAACGCGGGCAGCATCTTCGCCAGCGCGCCGTCACGCGCGTCGAGCACCGGGCCGATGCGCAGGTGCACCACGCGGATGCCCGCGGCCTCGGCGGGCGCGGTGGCCGCCTCCCAGACGCGGCACACGTCCGCGAGGAAGCCCGTGCCCGGCGCGCTCTCCTCGGTGAGCGGCTCGTCGCCCCGGTCGCCGTAGATGCCGCTGCCCGCCGCGCACACCAGCACGCGGGGCTTCTTCTTCATCTTCGCCAGCGCCTCGGACAGCGTGAGCGTGCCCTCGGAGCGGCTCTTCAGGATGGCGTCCTTGTACTCGGGGGACCAGCGCTTGCCGGCGACGTTGGCGCCCGCCAGGTGCACCACCGCGTCCACGCCCTCCAGCGCGGCGGTGTCCACCTCCCCCTTGTCCGGCGCCCACGCCACCTCGTGGCGCGAGGCGTCCGCGCGCCCTCGCACCAACCGCTGGACCCGGTGTCCTCCTGTGGTGAGCAGCGGCAGGAGCGCCGAGCCGATGAGCCCCGACGCGCCGGTGACGGCCACGCGCAAGGGGCCCTGGTCCGCGAACGCCAGGTGGCGACGTGCGTCCACCAGGGTCACCCGGTGGCGATAGGCGAACATCCGCTCCAGGGTGTGGCGCGCGAAGCCGCCGCCGAAGAGCCGGCCCAGTGGGCCCACGGGCAGCACGTACTCGATTTCATCCTCGAGGATGGAGGAGTTCGTGGCGGGCTCGGGCCACATGCGATGGGTGTGGACCCACTTCGAGAAGGGGCCGGACACCTGCGTGTCCTGGAAGAGGGAGCCCTCGACGTACGCGGTGTGCTCGGCCACCCAGCGGCGGGGGATGGGGCCCATGTGCATCTTCATGACGACGCGGGCGCCGGTGTGGATGCCGTCGCCGGTGCGCTCGAGCAGCTCCATCCGCTCCCACGGGGGCGTCAGCCGTGCGAGCGCCCCTTCCCGGGCATGCCAGGCGAACAGCTCGGTCGCGGGGATGGGTGCCCGACTGCGCGCCTCGAAGACGAGTGACTTGCTCATGACGCCTCCTGGCGCGACAGTGCGGCATCGCATGGTAAAGCCGGAGCTCGTCGAACGCGCGGTGGAAGTGCTGCGCAGTGGTGGTGTCATCGCCCTGCCAACGGAGACGGTGTATGGCCTGGCGGCCAACGCCGAGGACGAGCTGGCCGTGCGCCGTGTCTTCGCCATCAAGGGCCGTCCGGCCACCCATCCGCTCATCGTCCACCTGGCGGGGGTCGAGCACCTGTCCTCGTGGGCCCGGGAGGTCCCCGAGGCCGCGCGCCGCCTCGCCGAGGCCTTCTGGCCGGGTCCCCTCACGATGGTGCTCCCGCGCACGCCGCGCGCCACGGACGCCATCACCGGCGGCCAGGACACGGTGGCCCTGCGCGTGCCCGGACACCCCGTGGCGCTCGCGGTGCTGAAGGCCCTGGGCGGCGGCGTGGCGGCGCCGAGCGCCAACCGCTTCGGCCGCGTGAGCCCCACCACCGCGGAGCACGTGCGGGTGGACCTGGGGAGCGACGTGGACCTGGTGTTGGATGGTGGACCGTGTGACGTGGGCGTCGAGTCCACCATCGTCGACGTGAGCTCCGGCTCGCCCGCCATCCTCCGGCCCGGCGGGCTGTCGGCCGAGGCCATCGAGCGCGTGCTGGGGCATCCGGTGCCGGTGCGCGTCGCGTCCAGGGTCCGCGTGTCCGGCTCGCTGGAGTCGCACTACGCGCCCCGCGCGGGCGTGGTGCTCGCGGAGCCCGGAGAGGCCGCGGCGCGGGTGCGCGCGTTGAGGGAGCAGGGCTTGAGTGTCGGCGTGCTCGGTCCACGAGGACTGGAGCTCCCGGGCGACGTGCCGCGCTTCGACGTGCCGGAGGACCCGGCGGGCGCGGCGCGCGTGTTGTACGCGAGGCTGCGCGAGGCGGACGAGAAGGGCCACGACGTGCTCGTGGCCTGCCTGCCCTCGGCGAGCGGCCTGGGCATCGCGGTGCGGGACAGGCTCGCGCGAGCCGCCGCGCCTCGTGGTCCGAATCACTGAGCGGTTCATCCTCGCGCCCCGACACGCAAGGCTGGAGCATGAGCGCGGCGCCTCGCGCCACCTGCGACGCGCGACGGGAGACAGCCTCCGCCCGAGTCCGGCGCCGCGCGATATGCCGCGAGCATCGCCGCGTTGTTCAAGATGTCCCGCGTGCGAGGCGAGTCTCCTCCACACGCGGCCCACACCCCGAACGAGGCGACGATGACGATGACGAGACGGTGGCTCGCCCCATGGGCGGGCCTGATGGCCGCCGTGTGCGCATCCGGCTGCACCAGCAGTCCCCAGAAGGCGCTGCTCGGTCGAACCAGCGGGCTCGTGGTCTACGACCTGCCCGCCATGCAGGTGATGAAGGCCGCGGAAGCGGAGCTCAGCGAGCGCGGCTACGCGCTGCTGCCCAGCACCGACCCCTACTTCCTCCAGACACCGTGGAAGGTGAACGGCAGCTACGACATGGGCTCCAGCTGGTCGCGCCTCTACATCGAGGGCCGCGTCCGCGCGGATGGCCGCTTCGTCGTGCGCGCCTACGAGATGGCCGCCACCACCTTCGCCAGGACCCAGGCCCTGCCCTTCGGTCTGCGCCAGACGACGGGCGCCACCCTCGACGACAAGCCCAACGCCGCCCCCGCCGAGCTCATCGCCTCCGAGCCCGAGCTCCAGACGCGCTCCGCCCGCGCCAACATCCGCCGCGACCTGGACCTGGAGTGGGCCATCCTCGAGCGCCTCAACCCCGACTTCGCCCACAAGGTGAAGGAGCAGGTGGACCTCTACGTGGCCCACTCGCCCTGATGACGCATCCGGACAACGCTCGCGGCCCCAAAGAGCACCGCGAGGGCCCCCGGGCGCCCGAGGGCCACTCCCACGGTGAATCCGCCCGGACGCACGCGGCCGGGTGACGGACTTGAATGACTGGTGGGGCTCCGATATCCCGCGTGTACTCCCAGAGGAGCGTCCCCGCGTGATGCGAAGCCTGTTCGGACTGGTCGTCGCCCTGTCGTTGTCCGCCTGCAAGGAAGAACCCCGAGGCCAGCTCGAGCCCATTCCGCGTCCTCCAGGCATGAAGGACGCGCCCGCCCCCGGAGCCGCGCCCACCGCCGCCCAGCCCCCGGTCGACCCGTCCAAGGTGACGCTCCGCTGGAAGCTCGCCGCGGGCACCCCCGTCACCTACCACCTGGAGATGGAGCGCTCCGGCGCCGCCCCCGCGCCGCAGGAGGCCGCCGAGGAGACTGCCGCCAAGGACAAGAAGGGCAAGGGCAAGGAGGAGGCCGCGCCCCAGCGCGCCGCCCCCGCCACGCCCTTCCCCAGCGGCTTCACCTACGTGCTGGAGCGCACCAACTCCGGCGACTACCGCCTGCGCGTGCTCCCCGAGGGCAAGGACACCACCGAGGACACGGGCGCGCTGAGCGAGCGCGGCTTCGTGCTCGACGGCCTCCAGGGCATCAACCGCAACATCGCCGCGCTGGTGCTGGAGCTGCCGCTCGCGCCCGTGGGCCCCAACGACACCTGGGCGCTGGGCACGGAGCTGCTCACGCACGACGCGCTGGGTCCCCTCTTCACCACCACCAAGACGGAGCGCCGCAACCGCGTGAAGCTCACCGCGCTCACCGCCGAGGGCGGCGACCAGGTGGCCACGCTGGAGTACGACCTGCTCGAGCAGCTCTCCGGCAAGGTGACCAGCCGCCGCGCCCCGCCGACGGTGCCCGCGCGCGCGGACGACCCGGCCGAGGAGGAGGCCGAGCCCGTGGACGAGTCCGCCGGTCCGCCCACCACGGACGCCAGCGCCGAGGTGCGCATCACCGGCAAGGGGGAGTTCCTGGTGAAGGCCGGCCGGTGGCGCACGTGGGAGGGCACCATCGCGTCGTCCTCGCGCGGGCCCTTCCCCACCAACGCCCTGCAGGTGCCGCCCGGCACGGTGAAGCTCCAGCTCACCGCGCGGGAGTCGGCGCCCCCTGCTGCCACGGCGAAGCCCCAGCAGTAGCCGCGCCGTCGGACTCGCGCACCATCCGCACCACCGCGTCCACCCACGCCGGGTGGGCGTTGAGCGAGGGGACGAGCGTCAACGACTCGCCCCCCGCCTCGACGAACTGCTCGCGGGCCCGCATGCCCACCTCTTCCAGCGTCTCCAGGCAGTCGGCGACGAAGGACGGGCACATCACCGCCAGCCGCTTCACGCCCTGCTTCGCCAGCTCCGGCAGCACCAGGTCCGTGTAGGGCTTCACCCACGGCGTGCGCCCCAGTCGCGACTGGAAGGACACGCTGAAGCCGCCCTGGGCAAGCCCCAGCCGCTCGACAATCCCCCGCGTGGTGGCGAAGCACTGGGCCCGGTAGCAGTGCCGGTTGGCGTCCGTGAGCGCGTCACAGCACCCCGCGGACGCGAAGCAGTGCCGCCCCGACGTGTCCGTCTTGCGCACGTGGCGCTCCGGCACGCCGTGGTAGCTGAAGAGCACGTGGTCCGCCCGCGCCTCGGCAATCACCGGCCGCGCCACTTCCGCGAAGGCATCCAGGAACGACGGGTGCCCATGGAAGGCCGGCACCGCGCGCACGTTGGGCACGTCCCAGCCGCTGGAGAGCACCTCGTACACCCGCGCGAGCGAGGACGCCGACGAGGACGTGGCCTCCTGCGGGTACAGCGGCAGCACCGTGAAGTCCGACACGCCGCGCGCGCGCATCGCCGCCACCGTGTCGGGGATGGACGGGCTGCCGTAGCGCATGGCCAGCGCCACGTCGTACGCGTGGCCCAGCTTCTCGCGCACCGCCACCTCCAGCGCCCGGCTGTACACCAGGAGCGGCGAGCCCTCCGGCATCCACACCTTGCGGTACGCCTCCGCGCTCTTGGCCGGGCGCGTGGGCAGGATGATGAGGTTGAGCAGCATCCAGCGCCCCACGGGGTGGATGTCCACCACCCGGGGGTCGCTCAGGAACTCGCGCAGGTAGCGCCGCACCGGCCCGCTGTGGGGCGCGTCCGGCGTGCCCAGGTTGACGAGCAGCAGCCCTGGCTTGTTGGCGGGCGTGTTCATCAGTGCAGGGCGTTGGGCAGCGTGAGGGCGAACTCGGCGATGCGCGCCTCGAAGTGCGAGCCGTCCGGGCGCTCCATGTCGTAGCTGCCGCGCATCGTCCCGAAGGGCGTGCGCAGCATCGCCCAGCTCGTGTACTCGAAGCGCTCGCCCGGGGCCACGCGAGGCTGGCGACCCACCACGCCCTCCCCCTTCACCTCCTCCACCTTCCCGGAGGCATCCGTGATGACCCAGTGCCGCGCCTTGAGCTGCGCGGGCGCCTCCCCCTCGTTGACGATTTCCACCGTGTACATGAACGCGTACTGCCCCGACTCGGGCGAGCTGCGCTCGGGCCAGTAGGCCGGCTTCACGGTGATTCGGATGCCATCAGTGGTGGCGCTGGAAGACATGCCTCCACATTTGAAGGCAAGGCCCCCGGGTTGCAAGCAAAACCCCGGCGCCCCCCCCCCGCACCCGGGCTCAGGTCTTGGCGCTCTCCCGGTCATGACCGGGCTCCGGGCTCTTGGGCCAGATGAGCGAGGCGACGATGGCCGTCAGGAGGATGCCGCCAATCACGCCCAGCGACAGGCCGATGTGCATGTGGATGTCGAAGTACGTGATGAGCATCTTCACGCCCACGAAGGCCAGGATGGCGCTCAGCCCCAGCTTCAGGAAGTGGAACTTCTCCATCAGGCTGGCCACGACGAAGAACAGCGAGCGCAGGCCCAGGATGGCGCACACGTTGGACGTGTAGACGATGAACGCGTCCTGACTGATGCCCAGCACCGCGGGGATGGAGTCCAGGGCGAAGAGCAGGTCCGTGGCCTCCACCACCAGCAGGACGATGAACAGCGGCGTCACCTTGCGCCGGCCATCCTCGGTGACGAAGAAGCGGCTGCCTTCGCCCATGCGGGCCACCGGCAGCACCCGGCGCGCCAGCTTGACGATGCTCTGCTGCTCCGGGTCGATCTCCTCGTCCTTGGAGAAGAGCATCTTCACCGCGGTGAAGACGAGGAAGGCGCCGAACAGGTAGATGAGCCAGTGGAAGCGCGACACCAGCGCCGTGCCCGCGATGATGAGCACCGCGCGCATGACGAACGCGCCCAGGATGCCCCAGAACAGCACCCGGTGCTGGTGCTCGGGCGCCACCCGGAAGTAGCTGAACACCAGCAGGAAGACGAACAGGTTGTCGACGGAGAGCGAGTACTCCACGACATAGGCCGTCACCCACTGGAGCGCGGGCGTGCTGCCGGCGAAGTACCAGATGCCTCCGCAGAACGTCAGGCTGATGGTGATCCACACCAGCGTCCAGATGCCCGCTTCCTTGGGCGTCACCGCGTGGTCCTTGCGGTGGAACAGCCCGAGGTCCACGGCGAGCATCGCCAGGACGAAGAGGTTGAAGCCCACCCAGAGCGCGACTTGCGTATTCACGTATGAATCCTGTTTCAGGAACGGCGGGCGCACCCTAGCGGCGGCGCGTCCGGGCGTCGACACTTCCGTGTAACCGCCCAGGCCCCCATCCGCAGGCCTGGTCCACCCGTCCCCGCCTGGAGCGTTACTCCGTCGACGGCCGGCGCAGCACCATCAACGAGCGCCCCGCCACCTGCACCTTGCCGCCCGCCTGCGTGTGGGCGTGCTGGGACTCCTCCGCCGTGGATGTGTCTACCACCTGCTCCCAGTCCGCACCCCACTCCAGCGCCGGCAAGAGGAAGCTGATGGGCTCGTGGTGGGCGTTCATCAGCACCAGCACCGTGTCACCGACAATCCGGTTGCCCTCGTCGTCCGGCGCCGCGATGGCGTCCCCGCCCAGGAGGATGGCGAGCGAGCGCACATAGGGCTTCTCCCAGTCGTCCTTGCGCATCTCCTTGCCGTCCGGCCGGAACCACGCCAAGTCTTTCAGCTCGCTGTCCCACATGTGGGCGCCGCGGAAGAAGCGGCGCTTGCGCAGCACGGGCTGCTCGCGGCGCAGGCGCGTCAGCCGGCAGGTGAAGTCCAGCAGCGCGCGCTGGGTGTCGTCGAGCTCCCAGTTCACCCACGACAGCGCGTTGTCCTGACAGTAGGCGTTGTTGTTGCCCTTCTGGGTGCGGCCCATCTCGTCGCCGGCCACCAGCATGGGCACGCCCTGGGACAGGAAGAGCGTGGCCAGGAAGTTGCGCTTCTGTTGCTCGCGCAGGGCCTTGATTTTCACGTCGGCCGTCTCGCCCTCCACGCCGCAGTTCCAGGAGTGGTTGTCGTTGCCGCCGTCGCGGTTGTCCTCGCCGTTGGCCTCGTTGTGCTTGTCGTTGTAGGTGACGAGGTCGTGCAGCGTGAAGCCGTCGTGCGCGGTGACGAAGTTCACGCTCGCGGAGGGCTTGCGGCCGGACAGCGCATACAAGTCCGAGCTGCCGGTGAGCCGGTAGCCAATCTCCGCCGCCTGCCGGTCATCCCCCTTCCAGTACCGCCGGATGGTGTCGCGGTACTTGCCGTTCCACTCGCTCCACAGGACGGGGAAGTTGCCCACCTGGTAGCCGAAGTCGCCCACGTCCCAGGGCTCGGAGATGAGCTTCACCCGGCTGAGCACCGGGTCCTGGTGGATGATCTGGAAGAAGGCCGCGCGGGTGTCGTAGCCGTGCCTGTCGCGGCCCAGCGTGGTGGCCAGGTCGAAGCGGAACCCGTCCACGTGCATCTGCTCCACCCAGTAGCGCAGGCTGTCGGCGACCAGCTTCAGCGCGTACGGGTGGGTGGCGTTCCACGAGTTGCCCGTGCCGGTGACGTCCAGGTAGTAGCGCGGGTCCTTCTCCGTCAGCCGGTAGTACGCGCCGTTGTCCAGGCCCTTGAAGGACAACGTGGGGCCCAGCTGGTTGCCCTCGCAGGTGTGGTTGTAGACGACGTCGAGGATGACCTCGATGCCCGCCTTGTGCAGCGCCTTCACCATCCCCTTGAACTCGTCCACCTGCGCGCCCGGGGCGCCCGCGGTGCCATAGCGCGCGTCCGGCGCGAAGTAGCCCAGCGTGCTGTAGCCCCAGTAGTTGGTGAGTCCGCGCTCGGCGAGGAACGGCTCGTCGACGATGTGGTGGATGGGCAAAAGCTCCACCGCGGTGACGCCCACCTTCTTCAGGTGCTCGATGGTGGCCGGGTGTCCCAGGCCCGCGTAGGTGCCGCGCAGGGCCTCCGGCACGCGGGGGTTGAGCTTCGTGAAGCCCTTGACGTGCAGCTCGTACAGGACGGTCTGAGGCCAGGGCACGCGCGGGTGGGTGTCCCCCTCCCAGTCGAACGCGTCCTCGAGCACCACCGCCTTGGGCACCCCCGCGGCGTCGTCCTGCTTGTCCTGGACCAGGTCCTCGTCCTTGCCGCCCTGGACGTGGCCGTAGATGGGCGCACGGTAGTCCACCTGCCCGTGGATGGCGCGGGCATAGGGGTCCACCAGCAGCTTGTGCGGGTTGAAGCGAAAGCCCTTCTTGGGCTCGAACGGCCCGTGCACGCGCAGGCCGTACAGCGTGCCCGGCTTCAGGTCCGGCACGTAGCCGTGGAACACCTGGTGCGTGGTCTCCAGGAGCGGGAAGCGGCGCGTCTCGCGCGTGGGCTCCTGTGCGTCGAAGAGGCAGACCTCCACCTTCTTCGCGTGCTCGCTGAAGACCGCGAAGTTGACTCCGTGCCCGTCATACGTGGCGCCCAGGGGAAACGGCTTCCCTGGAAGCACCTCGGCCCTCCTCATCCCGTGCTCCTCTCCAGCAGCACCACCGGGAACCGCTCCAGGAGCGGCGCGAGGGGCAGCACCACGCCACCCGCACCCCGCTCGGGCCGCACCTGTCGCCCGGTGAAGACATCGCGGAACATCATGCCCGCATATGCCTCGGGAAGGTCCAGGAACGTGTCGGCATAGGCGCCGCGGAGCCCCTGGGGGGACTCCAGGGCCTCCAGCACGTAACGCGGCGCGCACACCACCACGCCCGCGTCGTCCAGCTCGCGCGAGAAGGCCACCGCCGCCTGGGAGCGGGGCCCGGACAGCTCCAGCGCCCGGTAGCCGCCCCGCCGGAACAGCTCCTGCTGACGCTGACGCAGCCGCAGCCCGTGGGCCAGCAGGAAGAGCTTGGCCCGCCCGTCATCCAGGCCCGCCACCAGCCGCGAGCACAGCCCGGGGGCGTCCTCGCGCGCCTGGGCGTCCAGCTCCTCCAGGAGCTTGGAGCGCAGGGTGAAGTCCACCGGCCGCCGGTTGTCCGGGTCCACCAGGGACAAATCCCACAGCTCGCAGCCCTGGTACGTGTCCACCACGCCGGGCGACGCGAGCTTCAGGAGGAGCTGGCTCAGGGCGTTGTGCTGGCCCGCGCGCTCGATGCGGCGCTTGAAGACGCGCACCTCCTCCAGGAAGCCTCCGCCCTTCGCCTCGTCGAAGCACGCGTCCACGAAGGACGCCACCGCGTCGTCGTAGGCGCTGTCCGGGTTGGTCCAGGAGGTGCGGACCTTGGCCTCCTTGATGGCCTTGGACATGTACTCGCGCATCCGGCGGTGGAAGTCGGCCCGGGACTCGGGGGACAGCGTCTCCCCCATGGGCCAGGCGCCCACCAGCGTCTGGAGGAACAGGTACACGTCGTTGGCGCTGGGGGCCGCGCCGGACGGCAGGGCCTGCGCGAACTTCTCCGTCAGCCGCAGCCAGCGCCGCGCCAGCTTGCGCCACTCCTCGGGCAGCTCCGTCAGCACGTTGATGCGCGCGCGCACGTCCTCGCTGCGCTTGGTGTCGTGGGTGCTGGTGGTGAGCTGGCTCGCCGGCCAGTGCTCGGCGCGCTCCTGGTTGCGCAGGTGGAAGGTGGTGGTGCGCGTGCCGAAGCGCTCGGGCTCACCGCCCACCTCGTTGAGGCTCACCAGCCGGTTGTAGATGTAGAAGACGGTGTCCTCCAGGCCCTTGGCCATGACGGGCCCCGTCACCTGCTGCAGCTTCATGGCGAAGCGCAGCATGACGGCGCGCTCGCGCTCGTCGGACTGGGGCGGGTACTGGCGCAGGAGGATGTCGCGCAGGAAGTCGAAGATGGACGCGTTGGTGGTGGCGTTGCGCTCCTTGGCGCGCTGGATGGTCCACTCCACGTACTGCACGTCGCGCGCGTCCAGCCCCGGCCGCCAGCCGTCCACGTACGTGCGGTACACGGGGAACAGCGCGATGAACTCCACCAGCGCGCGCCTCAGCGAGTTGAGCGTGAAGTCGCGCGTCCTGCGGCTCATCTCCGAGATGCGGTTGAGCTCGTGCGCCAGCACGTTGATTTCGCTCGCCATGGACACGCGCATGATGAGCAGCTTCTTCTGGTAGACGAGCTCGGCGAAGTCGCCCTTCTCCCCGGTGAGCCGCTCGTACGTCTCCGTCAGGTGCGGCTCCGCGGCGGGGTGCACGAAGACGCCGCTCACCGCGTTGGCGAAGCGGTAGCCGGTGGTGCCGTGCACCGCCCACGCCTCGGGGATGCGCTCGCGGCCGCCTTGAATCTTCTCCACCACCACGTACAGCGCCTTGCGCAGGACGCTGTCCGGCGACTGCGTCACCTCCGCGCGCCAGCGCTCCTTGAGCGACACCTCCACGCCGGGCCAGCGCGTGTCGTCCCCGGCCAGGTCCTGGAGGAACACCGCGTGCGCGCGCTCCACGAAGTAGCGCTCCTGCAGGTCCAGGAAGTACGCGGTCGGGTCGAACAGGCCGTCCGGATGGTCGATGCGCAGCCCGGTGACGCAGCCGTCGCGCAGCCAGCGGAAGACCCGCGCGTGCGCCTCCTGGAACACCTCCGGGTCCTCCACGCGGATGGCCGCCAGGCCGTTGATGTCGAAGAAGCGCCGGTAGTTGATCTCCTCCCCCGCCACCCGCCAGTGCGCCAGCCGGTAGCTGCACGAGGCCAGCACCCGGTCCAACAGGTCGAACGAGCGCGGGTTGCCCGGCTCGCCGTTGAAGACGCGGATGTTGTCCTCGATGTACGCGGCCACCTCGGGGCTCGTCCGCGCCACCGCGGCGAGCCGGCGCTTGATGACCTCCTTCTCGCGGTGCCGCTCGACGACGCGGGGGCGCTCCACCTCGGTGCGCAGCGGCAGGTGCTCGATGGCCGTGAGGATGGAGAGCAGCTCCACCATGGGCTCGGCCTCCGCGCCCAGCTTCGCCTCCAGTCGCTCCAACCCGTGGCGCAGCACGCGGCCGTACTGCCGGGGCGCCAGGGGCAGCAGGTGGTCGTAGTAGTTCACGAAGAAGGCGCCGTCGCGGAAGGACAGCTTCAACTCGCCCTTCTCCAGCACCACGCCGTACTGGTCTCCCAGGATGGGCAGCAGCACCTTGTCGCGCAGCTCGTCCTTCACCGGCGACCAGTCGATGTCGAAGTACTTGGCGTAGACGGACGACGGGCCGTTCTCCAGCACGTCGAACCAGAGCGGGTTGCCGCGCTCGATGCCCATGTGGTTGGGCACCACGTCCAGCACCTGCCCCATGCCGTGCTCCTGCAACGTGGCGCACAGGGCCTGGTGGTCCTCGGTGGAGCCCACCTCCGGGTTGAGGTGCTGATGGTCCACGCAGTCGTAGCCGTGGGTGCTGCCCGGCGTCGCCTTGAGGTAGGGGGACGCGTACAGGTCGCTGATGCCCAGGCGGCGCAGGAACGGCACCACGGCGCGCGCCTGCTGGAAGTTGAAGCCCTGGTGCAGCTGCACGCGGTAGGTGGAGAGCGGCGTGCGCGGGCGCTCGACCAGCGCGTCCTTCACCCGCTTGAACAGGCCCTCGGCCAGGGCCTCGGCGCTCAAGGTGGCACCCGACGAGCCCGTGGGAGCCGTCCCCTCTTCTTCCAATCCGTCGCGGAGCATGGGGCCCAGAGGTAGGGCGCCATCGCCCGCCGCGCCAGAGCCCAGAGTGCCTTCCGACCTCCAGCCAACGCTCCAAGGGCCCGGATTCCCACGAGCCCCTCGCCACAAAAGCAGAGGGCTCACCGGAATCCTCCGGAGAGCCCTCGAGATGCAGCCGCCGGGTGACCCGGCCTTGGGTTCAGCTCAGCTGCTTGTTCACCAGCGAGGTCATCTCGAACATGGTGACGTTCTTCTTGCCGCCGAAGATGGGCTTGAGCTTGTCGTCGGCGTTGATCTGCCGCTTGTTCTTCGCGTCCTGGAGGTTGTTCTTCTTGATGTACGCCCAGAGCTTCTTGACGACCTCGGTGCGCGGCAGCGGCTTGGTGCCGACAATCTCAGCCAGCGCGGCGGAAGGAGTCATCTCCTTCATGAAGGACGCGTTGGGCTTACGAGCCTTGGCAGCAGGGGCCTTCTTGGCGGCGGGAGCCTTCTTCGCAGCAGCTTTCTTGGCAGCCATTCGTCTTGAGTCTCCTCCCCTCCGAAGGGGACGTTGTGCGGCCTCGCTTCAATTCAAGCCAGTGCCGGTGGGGCGTAGGTAGCACGCCCAAGCCCGAAAAACAGCCCTCTCCTGCGTTTTTCCCTCTAGAAACGCCCTACGCAACGCGTTTCATGCCCGAGAAACCGGCTCCGCAGCATGTCTTCCCTCGGGGGCGAACCTCTCGGACGCGAAAAATGCGCCCGGAGGGCCACCTCGACAGGGTGCCTCCCTCCTCGCAGAGAGGCCCTTGCGTCGCCGCCCAGGCCCGACCATCCGGCCTCCGCGCGATTCGTCGTCCCCCGAGCGCTCGAACGACCCCAGGTGGGAAACCCCTTGCGGACGAGGTGTACTTTTTTGGATGAAACGTCCCATGCCCATGCGTGCCCTCATCACCGGAGCTGGTGGCTTCCTCGGAATCTGGCTGACCCGCGCCCTCGCCGCGCGGGGTGACACGGTGACGTGCCTGCTCAGGCGGGGCTCGGATGCCTCGGGCCTGGAGGGCATCCCCCACACCCGCGTGGAGGGGGACGTGACACAGGGGGCCTCGCTCGCCCCGGCGGTGGAGGGACAGGACGTCGTCTTCCACCTGGCCGGCGTTCGCCGCGGCGCGACACGTGAGGACTTCATGCGCGTCAACGCCGAGGGCACCCGCCTGTTGTGCGAGGCCATGGTGGCCTCCGGCAGCCGCCCCCGGCTGGTGCTCGTGGGCTCGCTGGCCGCCATGGGCCCCTCCTCCCCCACCCGTCCCCATGTGGAGGAGGACCCCTTCCAGCCCTACGAGTGGTACGGCGAGAGCAAGGCGGAGGCGGAGCGCATCGCCTTCTCCTATGGAGACCGGCTGCCGGTGACGGTGTCCCGGCCGCCGCGCATCCTGGGGCCGTGGGACCGTGAGAACCTGGCCTTCTTCCGGCTGGCGACGAAGGGCATCCGGCTGGAGCTGGCCGGCGGGCCCCGTCCCCTCACCATGGTGGACGTGGAGGACGTGGTGGACGCGCTCCTCCTCCAGGCCGAGCACCCGCGCGCGGTCGGCGAGGCCTTCTTCTGCGCGGGTCCCGGAGAACCCCTCTCCCTGGAGTCGGTGCAGGACCTGGGGGCCCGGGCGCTGGGGCTGTCACCCCGCACGGTGCGCGTGAGCCCCTGGCTGCTCACCACCCTCGCGTCGGCGGCGGACGGCGTGTCGCGCGTGACGGGCCGCAAGCTGCCCCTGAGCCGGAAGATGGCGCGGCAGCTGCTCGCCCCGGCCTGGACCTGCTCGGGCGCGAAGGCCGAGCGGCTGCTGGGCTTCCGGCCCCAGAGGGGGGTGGAGGACGCCGTGCGCCGCAGCGCCGAGTGGTACCGCGAGCATGGCTGGCTCTAGCCGTGCTAGCAGGGTCGGGGGTTGCCGCCCCCCGGCCCTCGTTTCGTTGACCTCACCCCCCTTGGAGTGTCAGGAAGCTGCGCTGCCACATGCCCTCGAAAGCCGCATTTTTCGATGTCGACGGGACGCTCGTGAAGACGAACGTCGTCCACGTCTACGCGTACTACGCGATGAACCGGGGCTCCGTGCTCGGCATCGCGGGCAGGACGCTGAGCACCGCGATGAGCGTGCCGCTCTTCGGCGTCATGGACGCGCTGGACCGCAAGACGTTCAACGAGTTCTTCTACCGGTACTACGCGGGGTTGAGCGAGGACCGGCTCGTCACCATCGCGGAGGACATGTTCGAGGACGTGCTCAAGCCCGCCCTCTTCGAGCAGACCCAGGACCTCATCGACCAGGCGCGCCGCAGCGGGTGCAAGGTGGTGCTCGTCACCGGGGCGCTGGACTTCACCATGCGTCCGCTCGCCCGGCACCTGGGCGCCGATGACCTGATCGCCAACAAGATGCAGTTCGTGGGCGGCAAGGCCACCGGCAAGGTGATTCCGCCCATCATCGAGGGCGCCAACAAGGCGAACTCCATCCGCGCCTACTGCACCAAGGAGGGGCTGACCTTGGACAAGTGCCACGGCTACTCCGACAGCGCCTCCGACTACGCGATGCTCGCGGTGGTGGGACGTCCCACCGCGGTGAACCCGGACCTGCGGCTGCGCTCCATCGCGCGCGCCTACAACTGGCCCATCCTCGACCTCAAGTAGCCCCGTGCCCACCATGCGCCCGTTCAAGACGCTCCAGAAGCTGTACGACGAGGAAAGCCAGGTCGTCATCACCGAGAAGGGCAGCCCCCCGCGCGCCCTGTTCTACGGCGAGGGTTTCCTCCAGGAAGACCTGCCCGTGGGCACCCGGGTCATCTTCCCCCGTCCGCCCATGGCGGGCGTGCCCAACGTGAAGGCCGCCATCCGCTGGGCCATCAATCACCCGGAGGGCATGGAGCCGCTGCACGCGCTGCTCAAGCCGGGCATGCGCCTGACGTGCGTCATCGACGACATCAGCGTGCCCCTGCCGCCCATGGTCACGCCGGACGTGCGCCAGTCCATCCTGGAGATCGTCCTGGAGTTGGCCGCGGACAGCGGCGTGGACGACGTGCACCTGGTCATCGCCAACGCGCTCCACCGCCGCATGACGGAGGGGGAGATGAAGCGGATGGTGGGCGAGAAGATCTTCGACGCCTACTACCCGGACCGCTACTACAACCACGACGCGGAGGACCCGGACGGCATCGTCGCGCTCGAGCGCACGGCGCACGGCGAGGAGGTCTCCGTCAACCGCCGCGTCGCGGAGAGCGACCTCATCATCTACGTGAACGTGAACTTCGTGCCCATGAACGGCGGGCACAAGTCCATGGGCACCGGCGTGTCCAACTACGCGTCGCTGCGCCACCACCACAACCCGAAGACCATCCGGGCGTCGGACAGCTACATGGAGCCGAAGACCAGCGCGCTCTATCGCAGCAACGAGCGCATCGGTCGCAACATCGACAAGCACCTGAAGGTCTTCCACATCGAGACCACGCTGAACAACCGCATGTTCGGCGCGCCCGTGGACTTCCTGGCCAAGCGCGAGGAGGACTACACCGAGGGCGACCGGCTGAAGTTCCAGGCCATGCGCTACGCGTTGTCGAAGATGCCGCGCGCGGCGGCGCGCAAGGTGCTCAACGCCATCCCCGCGCCCTACGACGTGACGGGCGTGTACGCCGGAGCGACGGAGCCCGCGCACCAGAAGACGCTGGAGACCAGCTGGAAGCAGTACTCGGTGCCGGTGGAGGGGCAGAGCGACATCGTCATCTTCCCCATCCCGTTCATCTCGCCGTACAGCGTCAACTCCATCCTCAACCCGCTGCTCGTGCAGGTGATGGGGCTGGGCTACTTCTTCAACCTCAACCGCGGCGTGCCGCTGGTGAAGAAGGGCGGCGTGCTCATCCTGTTGCACCCGGCCTACGACGAGTTCGACCCGGAGCACCACCCCAGCTACATCGAGTTCTTCCACCGGCTGCTGCCGGAGACGCGCGACTCGATGAAGCTGGAGCACAAGTACGAGAAGGAGTTCGCGGAGAACCCCAGCTACGTGCACCTGTACCGCAAGAACAACGCCTACCACGGCGTGCACCCGTTCTACATGTGGTACTGGGGCGAGAACGGTCGCCAGCACGTGGGCAAGGTCATCGTCGCGGGCGCGGAGAACAACCACGTCCCGGCGCTGCTCGGCTGGGACCGCACCGACACGCTCACCGAGGCCATCGAGGAGGCGCGCGGGTTCATGGGGCGCTCGGCCACCATCAGCCTGCTGCGCATCGCCCCCACGGTGATGGTGGACGTGAAGTGAGGACGGACATGTCACCGCTTCCCGAGCTGAACGTCTCCCAGGTCTTCACCGGCAAGCGCCTGCTCTTCGCCGGTGCCACGGGCTTCGTGGGCAAGGTGACGCTGTCCATGCTGCTGCACCGCTACGGGCAGGAGCTGGAGCGGGTGTACGTGCTCGTCCGCAAGGGCAGCGCGGCCTCCGCCGAGCGGCGCTTCTTCGACAAGGTGGCGACGAGCGAGCCCTTCCAGCCGCTGCGCGACACCTACGGCGAGGAGGGCGCGCTCGAGTTCCTGCGCAAGAAGTGCGAAGTGATTGACGGCGACATCACCGACCCCTGGGTGGGGCTGGAGGAGTCGCGGGTGGCGGAGCTGACGGGCCAGGTGCACGCCTTCGTCAACTGCGCGGGCCTGGTGTCCTTCAACCCGTCGCTGGAGGTCGGCCTCAACGTCAACACCCACGGCGTGAAATACGCGGTGGAGCTGGCGCTGCGCTGGGGCGTGCCGCTCATCCACATGTCCACCTCCTTCGTGGCGGGCAACCGCAGCGGGCTCGTCTTCGAGGACGAGGAGGTGCGCGGCTACTTCCCCAAGAAGGACGAGCTGGACGGGCGCGACTTCAGCCTGGAGCAGGAGCTGAAGGACGCGGAGCGCATCGTGGCGCGGCTGCGCGAGCAGGCCGATGACCGCGCGCTGACGTCCACCTTCCGCAAGAAGGCGTTGGACCGGCTCGCCGAGGAGGGCCGCGACGTCAACGACGAGAAGACGCTGCGGCTGGCGGTGGGCCGTGAGCGCAAGCTGTGGCTGAGCGGCGAGCTGGTGCGCGCGGGCATGGAGCGCGCGGCGCACTGGGGCTGGCCCAACACGTACACGTACACGAAGTCCCTGGGCGAGCAGGTCATCGCCGCCACGCCGGGGCTGCGCTACGCGATTGTGCGGCCCTCCATCGTGGAGAGCGCGCGGCACTTCCCCTTCCCCGGCTGGAACGAGGGCTTCACCACGTCCGCGCCGCTGGCCTTCGCCGGCATCAAGGGCCCGGGTGGCATCCCCGCCGGTGAGAACACCATCCTGGACATCATCCCGGTGGACCAGGTGGCGGGGGCGACCCTCGGCATCACCGCGCACTCCATCCAGGTGGAGGAGCGGCGCGTGTACCAGCTCGCGTCCGGCGACGTGAACCCGTTCTACGCCAGCCGCTCGGTGGAGCTGGTGGGCCTGTACCGTCGGCGCTACTACCGCAACCGCGAGTCGGGCAACGCGGTGCTCAACTCGCTGCGCTCGCGGCTGGAGCCGCAGCCGGTGAGCAAGCTGGAGTTCGAGCTGTTCAGCGCGCCCATGCTGGTGCGCGGCGCGAAGTTCCTGAAGAAGGCCATCGACGAGGTGCGTCCCGCCTGGGGCGCGCCGGCCGTGCAGGCCATGCTGGACAAGGCGAAGG
Source organism: Myxococcus guangdongensis (assembly GCF_024198255.1). Classification (NCBI taxonomy): domain Bacteria; kingdom Pseudomonadati; phylum Myxococcota; class Myxococcia; order Myxococcales; family Myxococcaceae; genus Myxococcus; species Myxococcus guangdongensis. The sequence goes on along the minus strand of NZ_JAJVKW010000015.1, from coordinate 56,751 downwards.
TGTCGCTCGACGGGGTGGTGGACGGCAACGCGAGCCTCATCGCGATGACGGACCTGTTCCTCCCCTTCCTCTACGAGAACCGCTACGTCTTCCGCTGCGACAACACGCGCTCCGTCTACACGCGCATGGCGCACGCGGACCGGCTGAAGATTCCGTGGGACCCGGAGCACATCGACTGGCGCGCCTACTTCATGGAGACGCACCTGCCGGGCCTGGAGAAGTGGGTGTTCCCCGGCCTGGAGGAGGAGCGCGAGAAGCGCACCGTCATCCCCGCGCACCGGGACCTGCTGGAGATGTTCGAGGCGACGGTGCACGCGTACCGTCACCGCGTGGCCTTCCGCATGGTGTCGGGCGAGCGGGAGGAGCGCTTCACCTTCGGGGAGGTGCACCGCTACGCGGCGCGCGTGGGCAGCTTCCTGCTCAGCTCGGGCGTGAAGGCGGGAGACCGGGTGCTGCTGGTGTCGGAGAACCGGCCCGAGTGGGGCACGTGCTTCTTCGGCATCCTCCGCGCGGGCGCCACGATGGTGCCGGTGGACCCGGGCCTGAGCGAGGCGGAGGTCATCAACATCGCGAAGCGGGCGGAGGCGAAGGTGTGCCTCATGTCCGAGGACGCGGCGCGCGACTTCCCCGGCCTGTTCGGCGCGCTGGGGGACTCGGTCATCATCGCGAGCCTGGCGCAGGCGATGACGGGCGACCCGGCGGCCAAGGACGACCGCATCGGCACGGTGCGCAAGTCGGCGTCCGCGGATGACCTGGCGAGCCTCATCTTCACGTCCGGCACGACGGGCACGCCCAAGGGCGTGATGCTCACGCACCGCAACTTCGCCTCGCTGGTGGCGAAGCTCGCGGGCGTGTTCGACGTGGGCGTGGGCGACGGCGTGCTGTCCGTGCTGCCCCTGCACCACACCTTCGAGTTCTCCGCGGGCTTCCTCACGCCGTTCTCACGCGGCGCTGAAATCACGTACATCGACGAGCTGACGTCGGACCGGCTGGGCGAGGTCTTCGAGACGGGCCGCATCAGCGCGATGATTGGCGTGCCGGCCTTGTGGCAGCTCCTGCACCGCAAGATGACGCAGGAGTTCGCCAGCCGTCCGCCCATCGTCGAGCAGGCCATCAAGGCGATGATGGCCACGCACGGCGAGCTGCGGAACCGGGCCGACATCAACCTGGGCAAGCTCTTGTTCTGGCCGGTGCACCGCAAGTTCGGCGGTCGCATCAAGGTGCTGGTGTCCGGTGGCTCGGCGCTGCCCGAGGAGGTCCACAAGGCCTTCCACGAGCTGGGCTTCAACATCACGGAGGGCTACGGCCTGACGGAGGCGGCGCCGGTGCTCGCGGTGGCGAACCCGGGCAACAAGCGCACGCCGGGCTCGGTGGGCAAGCCGCTCACGGGCGTCGAGGTGAAAATCCTCAACCCGGACAACGACGGCATCGGCGAGGTGCTGGCCAAGGGCCCCAACGTGATGGCGGGCTACTTCGGGGACCGGGAGGCGACGGAGGCCGTCCTCAAGGAGGGCTGGCTGCACACGGGCGATTTGGGCCGTGTCGACGCCGAGGGGCGGCTGTACCTGGTGGGCCGCGCCAAGGACGTCATCATCGACCACAACGGGAAGAACATCTACCCGGACGAGCTCGAGGAGCTGTACCAGGAGCACCCGCACATCAAGGAGCTGTCCATCGTCGGCCTGCCCGACGAGGCGGGTGGCGAGAAGGTGGCGTGCCTGTGCGTGCCGGACTACGGCGAGCGCCCCCGCGAGGAGGTGCGCCGCGAGCTGGAGGAGCACTTCCGCAAGACGGGCGCGGGCATGCCCTTCTACCGTCGCATGAAGGTGCTGCGCTTCTGGGACGGCGAGCTGGCGCGCACGTCCACGCGCAAGGTGAAGCGCAAGCTGGTGGTGGAGGAGCTGCAGCGGCTGGAGCGCATGGCGGCCTCCGCCACCAAGGCGCGCGAGAAGGTGTCCGCGGCGGCGACGACGACGGGCGGCGTGGCCGACTGGCTCTTCCCGCTCATCGCCGAGGTGAGCCACAAGCCGGTGTCGAGCGTGCGGCCGGAGACGCAGCTGACGGGAGAGCTGGGCTTCGACTCGCTGATGCTCACGGAGCTGTCCAGCGCGCTGGAGGCCGCGGGTGTGCCGCTGCCGGCCATCGATGACTTGACGCAGGTGCAGACGGTGGAGGACCTGCGCAAGCTGGTGGTGGCGTCCGGGAAGCGGCCGTCGGCGGAGACGCGCGCGAAGGACATCTCCAAGCAGAATGAGAAGGCGGAGGAGGTGGAGATTCCGGTGCCGGACGTCGTCGCGGACGTGGGCCGGCAGCTGCTCTCCTTCGGGCAGAAGGTCCTCTACGGCGGCGTGTTCGACGTGAAGGTGACGGGCCGTCCCTTCATCCCGATGAACCGAAACTTCCTGGTCATCGCCAACCACGCCAGCCATCTGGACGCGGGCCTGGTGCGGGTGGTGCTGGAGGAGCAGGGAGACCGGCTGGTGTCGCTGGCCGCGCGCGACTACTTCTTCGACACGCCGCTCAAGCGCGCCTGGTTCGAGAACTTCACCAACCTGGTGCCGATTGAACGGCACGGCTCGCTGCGCCAGTCGCTGCGTCAGGCGGGCGAGGCGCTGCGACAGGGCTTCAACGTCCTCATCTTCCCGGAGGGCACGCGCTCGCCCACCGGTGAGCTGCAGGAGTTCAAGTCCACGCTGGGCTACCTGGCGCTCACGTACCGGGTGGACGTGCTGCCGCTGTACATCCACGGGGCCTTCGACGCGTTGCCCAAGGGCAGCGTGTTCCCCAAGTCGAAGGACCTGAAGGTGAGCATCGGTCCCGCGCTGGGCCACGAGGCGCTGCGCGCGCGCACGCAGGGCATGGCGCGCTCGGAGAGCTACCGCTACGCCACGCGCATCGCCGAGGACGCGGTGCGGGAGCTGCGCGACGGACGGGTGCTGCACCTGGACGCGCCCCCTTCGGTGGACGTGCAGGTCATGCCCGCGCATGACGCGCCGGGAGGGAAGAACTCGTGAAGCTGCTGGTGACGGGAGGCACGGGGTTTCTCGGCGCGCATCTGGTGCCGAAGCTGGTGGCGGCCGGGCACACGGTGCGCCTCATCGGGCGCTCGCGTCCGACGAGCCCGGCGTACCAGGGCACCGAGTACGTCGCGGGTGACTTGAAGGACCGGGAAGCGGTGCGCCGCGCGCTCGACGGCGTGGAGGGCCTGTACCACCTGGCCGGGCTCGTCTCCTTCCAGCCGAAGGACGCGCGCAAGATGTTCGAGCTGCACGTGGACAGCACGCGGGAGCTCTTGCGTGACGTGCGCGAGGCGGGCGTGAAGCGCGTGGTGCTCGCGTCCACCTCCGGCACCACGGCGGTGTCGAAGGAGGAGGCGGTGCTCGACGAGTCCGCCGACTACCCGCTCGCGGTGGTGGCGCGCTGGCCGTACTACCTGTCGAAAATCTACGAAGAGAAGCTGTCGCTGGAGTACTGCCGCAAGCACTCGATTCCGCTCGTGGTGCTCAACCCCAGCCTGTTGATGGGGCCCGGGGATGACCGGCTGTCGTCCACGTGGACGGTGGTGAAGTTCCTCAACCGGGAGCTTCCGGCGATGCCGGGTGGCGGCATGTCCTTCGTGGACGTGCGCGACGCGGCCGAAGCGTTCCTCCAGGCGCTCACGCGGGGCGAGGTGTACGGCCGCCACCTGATGGGCGTGAACATGACGATGACGGAGTTCTTCCACCGTCTCGAGCGCCTCACGGGGGTGTCCGCGCCCCGGCTCAAGCTGCCCAAGCAGGTGAACATCCTGGGCGGCCATCTGCTGGAGCGCTGGGCGAAGCTGCGCGGCACGCCCGCGCCGTTGGACCCGCAGGAAGTGGAGATTGGCGAGCACTACTTCTGGCTGGACGCCGCCAAGGCCGAGGCCGAGCTGGGCTTCCGCGCGCGGGATGCGCAGGAGACGCTCGCGGACACGGTGAAGCACATCTACGCGAAGCTGCCCCCGGGAAGCCTCCCCGGCACCAAGGGCCGCCTCGGCGAGCTGCGCGACGGGACCTGAGTCACACGCGGCACGGGCGGGGAGACCCGCTCAGTGCTGCCCCGCGCACGTGATGGAGTCTCACCTCCGCGAGTGCGCAAGACACCATCGAAGAAGCGCGCGCCCCTCATCGCGGACGCGCCCTCCCCTTGTGCTCAGTGCTGCCCCGCGCGCACGTTCTTGAGCATCACCGCCGCGACCACCGCGAGCGTCGCGAAGACGACCACGCCCAACCCCGCCGCGATGTTGATGCCTTGCGTGAAGGCCTCCCGCGCGGGCACGAGCACCGCGTCGCGCAGTCCCGCCGGGAGCGCGGAGGTCGACGCCACGGCGCCGATGATGCTCTCGCGCACGCTGTCGGCCACGCCCGTCGGCACCTCCGCCGGCACCGCGTCCTCCATGTTCCGCCGGTAGACGGCGGTGGCGAAGCTGCCCAGGATGGCCACGCCCAGCGCCACACCCAGCTCGTTCGCCGTCTCCGACGTGGACGCGGCGGAGCCCGCCTTCTCCGGCGGCACCGAGCCCACCACCAGGTCCGTCCCCAGCACCGCCATGGGCGCGAGCCCCATGGTCACGATGACCGAGCCGACGACCAGCACGACGGGCCCACCCACGCTGTCCACCTGGGACATCACCAGATAGCCCACGCTGGAGAGCGCCAGTCCCGCCGCCATGACGTAGCCCGGCCGCATGCGACGCACGACGAAGGGCCCCAGCGACGAGCCCACCATCATCCCCAGCATCTGCGGCACCATCCACATCCCCGCCTCCAGCGGCGTGCGTCCCGCCACCAGTTGGAGATAGAGCGGCACCAGCAACCCCATGCCGCCGGTGACGATGGCCACCAGCAGCAGGATGAGCAGCGTGGAGCTGAACGCGCGATTGGCGAACAGCCTCGGGTCCAGCAGCGGGTGCTCCAGCGTCAACTGCCGCCGCACGAACACCACGCCCATCCCGAGCCCCACCACCAACGCCACGAAGGCCTCCACGTGCCAGCCGTGCCGCGCCAGCTCCTTGATGCCGTAGATGGTCGGCAGGATGGCCGCGAGCGACAGCACCACGCTCGTCAGCTCCAGTCGCCCCGCCGAGGCGTCCCGGTACTCGGGCAACAGCGCCGGCGCCGTCAGGAGCAGCACCACCATCACCGGCACGCCCAGCAGCAGCGCCGCGCCCCACCAGAAGTGCTCCAGCATCCAGCCTCCGAGCAGCGGCGCGATGACCATGCCGATGAGGAAGCAGTTGAGCCACACCGCGATGGCCACCGAGCGCTGCCCCGGCGCCTGGAACATGTTGCTGATGAGCGCCAGCGTGGAGGGCATCAACGTGGCCCCCGCGATGCCCAGCGCCGCGCGCGCCGCGATGAGCATCTCGGGGCTCTTCGAGTACGCCGCCACCACCGACGCCACGCAGAACCCCCCGGCGCCAATCAAGAGCAGCTTGCGCCGACCGATGCGGTCCCCCAGCGTGCCCATCGTCACCAGCAGCCCGGAGAGCATGAAGCCGTAGATGTCCATGATCCACAGCTGCTGCGTGCTGCTCGCGCCCAGCTGGGAGCTGAGCTGCGGCAGCGCCAGGTACAGCACGCTGACATCCACCGAGATGAGCAACGTGGGCAGCACGAGCACCACCAGCCCCGTCCACTCCCTCCGTCCCGCCCGCGCGGGCACCGGGCTCGCCATGTCCTGCTCCGTCGTCATCATCGTGAGTCCCCCGCCGCTCTCGCGGCGACGCGCCGCCCCTGGATGTCCCAGGTCGGCGCCGAGCCCGCCGACGGCCACGCCGCCGACTCCTGACAACACACGCCAGGCGGGCCGGACGCGGGCGCGCTCCTTCCATCACCTATCGCTTCAATCGGGACCGCGCCGTCACACGGAAGGGGCCTCGGCAAGAGGCCGCCCGCTCCGGAGGCTAGCGGCCCACCGTCTGGCGGGCGCGCTCCACCATCTGCCCCGCCCAGGGCTCCGAGCGATGGCCCCACACCCAGGCCGCGCCCAGGAAGCTCAGGCCGAGCAGCACGAGCACCAGCCGCGCGAGCACCGAGGGCCCCGCTTCAGCCTGCGCCATGCTCAACCCACCACCTTGTTGCGGCCCGTCTTCTTCGCCTTGTACAGGTTGGCGTCCGCGACCTTGATGAAGTGCGTGGGCTCCGTCATGTCGCCGGTCATCTCCGCCACGCCGATGGAGATGGTCACCGGAATCTCCTTCTCGTCGTAGAAGAACTGCTTCTCCGCGACGAGCTTGCGAATCTTCTCCGCGAACAGGCGCGCCTTGTCCGGCCCGTCCTCGGGGATGACCACGGCGAACTCCTCGCCGCCGTAGCGCGCGAAGCACTGCTCGCGGCGCACCAGCCGCTTGACGGACTGGGCCAGCTCCCGCAGCACGTAGTCCCCGGCCAGGTGCCCGTGGACGTCGTTGATCTGCTTGAAGTGGTCGATGTCGAACATCATCAGCGACAACGTGCCCTTGTACCGGCTGGAGCGCCCCATCTCCCGCTCGAGGTACTCGAGGAAGAAGCGCTTGTTGTTCACGCCGGTGAGGCCGTCCGCGATGGTCAGCGTGTAGATGGTCTCGTGGTACTGGGTCTCGATGTTGTCGCCATCGAGGAACTTGAAGATGGAGCCGCCGACCTTGATGAGGTCGCCGCTGCGCAGGGGCTGGGCCTGCAGCACCTCCTGGTCGTTCAGGTAGGTGCCGTTGGTGGAGCCCAAATCCTCCACCAGCATCTTCCCGCCCCGCCCCAGCACGCGGGCGTGCCGACGGGAGACGTTGTCCAGGTCCACCACGATGTGGTTGTGCTGGTCTCGCCCAATGGTCAGCTCGGAGTCGTCGACAAGGTACTTCTTGCCGAGCTCCGGGCCGTGAATCTGCACAAGGCAGCACTCGGTGCTGCGCTCGGGGCGCAGATCCAGGGAGGAAATCTTGGTGACGCGCGTTTCGTCGCCTGACATCGCCGCCAAGGCTAGCACGACCCCGTTTTCGGAAGCCAAGCAACCCAGGTGGGAACCGTGCTTCCCGGCGCCCGGCCGGAGCCCGGTGGCGCGGATGTCCCACATCTGGCGAGTCCGTCCCGGTGCAGAGGACGTGGGTGGGCGGTTGGGCACTCAACGAAGGCAGCCGAGCAGGCCTCGGCGCCCTTGTCGCCCGAGGGGGGCGGACTAACGTCCGGCCCACCTATGTCCAAAGTCCTGGCGATGATTCTGGCGGGCGGCGCGGGCACGCGCCTGGAGCCCCTCACCCGTGAGCGGGCCAAGCCCGCCGTCCCCTTCGGGGGGCGCTACCGCATCATCGATTTCGCCCTGTCGAACTTCACCAACTCCGGCGTCTACCGCGTCAAGGTCCTCACCCAGTACAAGAGCGACTCGCTCAACAACCACCTGTCCCGCGCCTGGCGGATGTCGGCCTTCCTGGGCCACTACGTGGAAGCCGTGCCCGCGCAGATGCGGACCGGCACGGACTGGTACAAGGGCAGCGCGGACGCCATCTACCAGAACCTCAACATCATCACCGACGAGGAGCCCGACTTCATCTTCGTCTTCGGCGCGGACCACGTGTACCGGATGGACACGCGGCAGATGCTCGACTTCCACGTGTCCAAGCGCGCCGCCTGCACGGTGGCCGCCATCCCCGTGCCCATCGAGCAGGGCCGCGAGTTCGGCATCATCGACGTGGGCCCCGACGGGCGCATGCGCCAGTTCCTGGAGAAGCCCAAGGACCCTCCGCCCATGCCGGGCAACCCGAAGATGTGCCTGGCCTCCATGGGCAACTACCTCTTCACCACGGAGGTCCTGGTGCAGGAGGTGGTGCGCGACGCCGCCAACGAGACGAGCGCGCACGACTTCGGCAAGTCCATCATCAGCGAGCTCTACAAGTACGCGCCGGTGTACGTGTACGACTTCGCCACCAACGAGATTGCCGGGCAGGAGGGCAAGGAGCGCGGCTACTGGCGGGACGTGGGGAACATCGACGTCTACTACCAGTCCAACATGGAGCTGGTGGAGGTGGACCCCATCTTCAACCTCTACAACGACCGCTGGCCCATCCACACGCAGGCGAACAACTACCCGCCGGCCAAGTTCGTCTTCGCGGACCAGGACAACCAGCGGGTCGGCCACGCCACGGATTCCCTCATCGCCGAGGGCTGCATCATCTCCGGCGGCAAGGTGAACCGCTCGGTGCTGTCCCCGAAGGTGCGCGTCAATTCCTACTCGGAGGTGGAGGCGTCCATCCTCTTCGAGAACGTCACCATCGGCCGCAGAAGCCGCATCCGCAAGGCCATCATCGACAAGAACGTGGAGATTCCGCCGGGCACGACGATTGGCTACGACCCGGTGGAGGACAAGCGGCGCTTCCACGTCACGCCGGATGGCGTGGTGGTGATTCCCAAGGGCATGAAGGTGACGTGAGGAAGCCATGGGCGCGTCGGGCGGCCTCCACCTGCGGCCAGCACGGGACTCGGACCGGCGCGCCCTGTGGCGCGTCCACACCGAGGCGGTGGGGACGTTGTGTCAGGGCGTCTATGCCCCCGACGAGCTGAGCACCTGGGTGCGGCTGTTGCGGCCGGAGGGCTATCTGCGCCCGGACCGGCCGCGCACCGTGCTGGTGGCGGAGCGGGACCGGCGGCTGGTGGGCTTCGGCCAGCTGGACCCGCTCAACGGGGAGCTGGAGGCGCTGTACGTGCTTCCGGACCAGGTGGGCCACGGCGTGGGCACCCACCTGCTCGCCGCGCTGGAGTCGGTGGCCTGGGGCGGCGGAAGTCCCCAGGTGGGCCTGGACGCGAGCCTCAACGCGGAGGACTTCTACCGTCACCGGGGCTACGTGTCGCTGCACGAGGCGCGGCGGCCCCTGACGGCGCGGGTGCAGCTGGCCTGCGTGCGGATGCAGAAGCGCAGGCCCGTGCTGCCGACGCGCCGTGGGGCCCCCACGGGAGCGCCCGCGCCTATTTGAAGGCGGCCTTCACCTCGGGCTTGAAGAGCACCACCAGGGCCCAGATGCTGATGGGGAGCGCAAGGCAGCCACAGGTGCCACAGCATGGCACCAGTGACGCGAAGCCGCCGGCCACCGCGAACCCCCAGTTCTGGAGCTTCTTCATCATCAGCGCGCCGAAGAAGGCGAGCGCGTTGAGGAGGATGACGGGGCCGTACCACATGAGCCGGCCCGCGAAGGAGCTGGTGGAGGTGAGCAGGGCGCGGTTCTGCTCCAGGGCGTCGTGATAGGGCGCGAGCGCCGGGTTGTTGAAGAGCTGCTCCAGGTCATCCGGATTCACCGGCGACAGCAGGCTGACGATGGCCCACAGCAGGCTCACGCCGGCCAGCACCATGAGCAGGATGGCCGGAACCGACACGGCGTCCTTGGGGTTGGAGCGAGGAAAGCCGTCTCCCGCGGGAGCTCCGTAGGTGTTCTCCATGTCCTTGTCTCTCCCTTGATGCGTGAAGGGTGGGTCCGGGCCCACGCGCGTGGGGCGCATTCCAGCCAGGGGACGGGGCGTGGACCAAGAAAAATGGCACGCCGCCGTCCCCAGGGGTGTTGTAGCTCAGGCCTTGAAGGTGAGCAGCGGGGCCAGACGCGCGACCTCGCGGACGATGCCGGCCTCCACCTGGGAGTCCACCACCGGACGGATGGGCTTGTAGGCGGCGGGGGCCTCCTCCACGCGGCGCTCGGCCCTCAGGGAGATGCAGTCCACGCCGGCCAGGCCCAGCGCCGCCTCGCTGTGGTCCGCTCCGCCGCGCGACATGGCGAAGCGCGAGCGGGCCCGGCCCGCCCCGTGGGACGCGGACTCGAGCGACCGCGCGTCACCACACCCCACCATGAGGAAGGACGTGGCGCCCATGGAGCCGGGGATGATGACGGGCTGCTCGGCGCCCGCGGGGCAGGCCCCCTTGCGCGCGAGCCACCCGCCCTCGTACGGGAGCGTGAGGTTGTGAGGCACGTCGTAGACGAGCGGCGCCTCCACGTCTCCGAACAGCTCTCGCAGCGTCTGGCGCAGCAGCTCCGCGAGCAGCAACCGGTTGAGGAAGGCGTAGTTGGCGGCGGTGGCCTCCGCCTCCAGGTAGCCGGCGACGAGCGCCTCGTCGGCGAGAGGAAGGATTCCGCTCTCCGGGAAGGGCGCGCCCTGGGGCCAGGCCTTGCGCGTGCGCTCGCGCCAGGCCACGCCCACGTGCTTGCCGACGTCGCGGCTGCCCGAGTGAATCATGAACGCGAGCTGCCCTTCTCGCACGCCCCACGCCCAGGCCCGCGCGCGGTCCTCGACGGCCTCCACGCGCTGCACCTCGACGAAGTGGTTGCCTCCGCCGATGGTGGCCAGGCCCGCGTCGCGCACCACGCCCTCGCGGGTGAGCGCGTCCGGGGCCCAGGTCGGGTTGCCGTGCAGCGCGCCGCCCAGGTGGACACGCTCGACCTCCGCGTCGAGCTGCGCCAGGTCCGCGCTTCGCGCGCAGCCCAGCGGCGTGTCCAGCGTCTCCAGGAGCCAGCCAGGGAGGCCATCACGCAGGAGCGCGGTGGAGGCGCGCGAGGACATGGCGACGTCCCGCGTGCCGAAGAAGTAGTGGCCCTTCATGCGCTCGACGAAGTCGTCGCGGCGGGAGAGGAAGTCCTCCACCGACAGGTCGGCGACGTGCAGGCGCATGCCACAGTTGATGTCGGTGCCCACGGCGCCGGGGACGACGAGTCCCCGCGTGTGCAGCACCGAGCCGATGGCCACGCCGGAGTCGCCCGGGTGGAAGTCGGGGGTGGCGCGCACGCGGAGGACCTCTCCGCCGCCCGGGTGCTTCAGGGCCGCGAGGTGCGCGAGTTGTTGGAAGGCCTTGCCCTCGACGGGCAGGTCCGGTGGGAGGAGCACCTCGGCGGGCGGCGCGTTCGCGTCGCCCAGGAGGCGCACGGAGTAGAGGCGACCGTCATAGGTCACCTCGAGCCCCTCGCGGGCAAGCGCCCGCAGGAGCCGATTCAATTTCGGCTGCATGACCAACTCGGGAATGCCCCGAGGGCTCGCGTGCGAGCGCCCCGGGGAGACGTGGCGGAGGAGATGGTGGACCTTGGGTCAGCAGCCGCGGTCGCCGGACGGCCCGAAGGCCATCCTCAGCGCGCAGGGACGCCGTGGGTCCACGAACCTGACAGCACCCCTCGCCCGTGCCCCCCTACGTCGCGCCGGACAACCCGCCATCCACGTTGATGGCCGCGCCACTGATGTAGCCACCCCGCGGCGACAGCAGGAAGGCCACCACGTCCGCGAACTCCTCCGCGCGCCCCACTCGCCCCAGCGGGATGCCCGCGTTGCGCGCCATCTCCGACTGGAACGTCTCCACCGGCTTGCCCAGCTCCTGCGCCCGGCGCACCCACTGGCCACTCTCGATGATGCCCACCAGCACCGCGTTGACGCGGATGTTGCGAGGCCCCAGCTCCTTCGACAGCGCCTTGGTGAGCGCCATGCCCGCCGCGCGCGACACCGACGACGGCGTCGACTGCGCGCCCGGCGTCTTCGCCCCAATCGCCAGCACGTTGACGATGGCGCCACCGCCCGCCTCGCTCAGGTGCGGCAGCACATGGCGCGACGCGCGCACGGCCGCGAACAACTTGAGCTGCAGGTCCGCTTCCCACTCCGCATCCGACACCGACGCGAAGGGCCGGGCCGCCGCGGTGCCGGCGTTGTTCACCAGCGCGTCCACCCTGCCCCACCGCGCATGCGCGGCGTCGACGAAGTGCTCCACCTCCCACGCCTTGGACACGTCCGCCTGCACCGCGAGCACGTCCCCACCCTCGGCCCTCAGCGCCTGCGCGGTGGCCTCCAGCCGCTCCGCGCCCCGGGCGCAGAGGGCCACCTTCGCCCCCTCCCGCACGAGCCTCCGGGCCACCGCCGCCCCCAGCCCGTCCGAGCCCCCCGTCACCAGCACCACCTTGCCACCCAGCTCCAGGTCCACGTGCGCCTCCGTCCCGGGCCATGACACCAGGAGGCCCGGGAGGGAACCGCCTGCATGGCCACCGACGCGCGGCCGATGACGCCGCGCGCGGTGGAGGCTACGCCATCACGCCGGCTGCTTCACCGGCACATGCCGCTTCTTGTCGAAGGCCACCAACGTGTTGGCGATCTCCTCGTTCACCAGCCGCAGCATGTCCTGCTTCTCCCGGAACGGGAGGAAGGCGCTCTTGAAGCCGGAGACGATGATGGTGGCCAGGTCGTCCAGCGACAGCCCCAGCTCCTTGTGCGCCACCCACAGCTCCTTCGTCACCGTGGTGTCGGTGATGAGGCGGTTGTCGGTGTTGATGGTCACCCGCAGGCCGTAGTCGAAGTAGAACTTCAACGGGTGCGCCTGGAGGCTGGACACCGCGCCCGTCTGCACGTTGGACGTGGGGCAGACCTCCAGCGGAATCCGGTGGTCGTTGACGTAGTTGAGCAGGTCCCCGTCCTCGCGCAGCCGCGTGCCGTGGCCGATGCGGTGCGAGCCCAGGTTGTGGATGGCCTGGGAGATGGACTCGGGGCCGTACGCCTCACCGGCGTGCGCGGTGCAGTTGACGTTGTTCTTGAGGATGAGCTGGAAGGCGTCCTTGTGGTCCTTGGCGGGGAAGCTCGCCTCGGCGCCGGCCAGGTCGAAGCCGATGACGCCCCGGTTCTTGTAGGCCACCGACAGCTCCGCCAGCCGCATGGACGTCTGCGGGTTGATGTGGCGGATGCCGCAGACGATGACGCCGCACTTGATGCCCGTCTCGCGCTTGGCCACGCGCAGGCCCTCGAGCACCGAGTCGATGACCGTGGTCATCTTCAGGCCCTTCTGCAGGTGCAGCGCGGGCGAGTAGCGCACCTCCAGCCAGCGCACGTTCTCCGCCGCCGCGTCCACCGCCAGCTCGTACGCCGCGCGGTAGAGCGCGTCCGCCGTCTGGAGCACCGAGAGCGTCACGTCGAACGCGACCAGGTACTCCTCCAGGCTCTTGCACACCTCACCCATGTGGATGGCGCGCGCCAGGCCGTCCTCGGTGTCCGCGGGCAGCTTCACCTTCTGCTGCTCGGCCAGCTCGAGGATGGTCTTCACCCGCATGGAGCCATCCAGGTGGCAGTGCAGGTCCGTCTTCGGGAGCGCGTGCAGCAGCTCCTCCGTCACCGCCAGCGTGGGGGGCGGGACGAAGTCCGTCCGCCGGGCTCCAGAAGGGATGCCGGTGGCGCTGGGAATCTCGTCGTCACGAATCGTAGGCATGGTCGAATTTCCTTCCTTACGCCATCCTCCAAACCATGTCGCCCCGCGCGTGTCCATGCAGGCACACCCTCCTCGCCCTGGCCCTGACATTGGTGTCGGCCGCGGGGTGTCGAGAACCCGCGCAGACGGCTTTCCGGTACTCCACGGATGCATCCTCCCGCGCGGGCCTGACGTCGCTGTCCGACGGCGTCCTCACCGGCAACGAGGCCGGCGCCGTGGTGCGCCTGGACCGGACGGGCGCCGTGCAATGGCGGGTGGCCCTGGGTCGGGAGGTGGCCACGCGCCCCGTCGTGGCGGGCGACAGCGTCATCGCCGGGACGGTGGCCGGGGACCTGGTGTCCCTCTCCCTCGCGGACGGCTCCGAGCGTTGGCGCCTCACCGGCGAGCCCCCCGTCCTGACGCCCCTCGTCGTGGCCGCCGACGGGCAGTCCCTCTTCGTGGTGGCCCTGGATGGCGCGGTGCGTTCGCTCGCGGTCGACACCGGAAAGGTCCGCTGGAAAACCCCCGCGCCCAAGTCCACGGAGGCGCCGTCCGAGGCCAGTCGAGGCCTCCCCACGCCAGTCTTGGCCGACGGAAGGCTCGTCATCGCGCTCGGGGGCGCAGGCCTCGTGGCCCTGTCCGTGACGGACGGTGCCCCGCTCTGGCGACACGCCACGGGGGACGTGCTCGGCCTGGAGGTGGAAGGCGACGTCCTGTTCCTCGATACGAAGGCGTCCCAGGTCCGGGCCCTCCGCGCGAAGGATGGCGTGATGCTCTGGGAGAAGACCGTGGCGGACTCGCTCACGGGCCCACCCTCCCTGGCGATGGGCATGTTGTGGGTGGGCGCTCGGACGCAGGACGCGCCGGTGCTGGTGGGGCTTTCGCCATCGGACGGGAAGGAGCTGGCTCGCATGGGGCTGCCGGACCCGCTCACCACGCGCGTGGCCGAGGCCGGCGAGCTGCTCCTGGTCCCCACGCAGGGACGACAGGGGCGACTGGTGGCGCTGAAGCGTCCGACGTGGGAGCGCGCGTTCTCGCTGCGCACCGACACGGCCTTGCGCTCGCCGCCGGTGGTCCAGGGGGAGCAGGTCTTCGTGCTCGGTCAGGACGGGCGGGTGCTGTCCTGGAAGCTGCGCCCGCCCGAGAGCCCCTGAGTCACACCGGGCGCGTCAGGCGCCTTCATCCCCGCGCGTCCTTCACGCATCCGCGCCCGGCAGAAGAGGCCCGACACGCTCAGGACTCGCTGGTTCGAATCCAGCCCCCACCGCATAGGAGGGGTAGCCAAGTGGTCGAAGGCACCAGACTCACACTCTGACAGTCAAACCGAAGGCTTCTTCACTCGGGCGCGGACTGCCTCACCCACTACCCCGGCATCAGGAAGCGGGCAATGACGCGCTTGAGTCCCACGGCGCCGCCGAACTCCACCGTCACCTTCGCGTTGGGCCCCGTGCCGTCCGCGGCGACGATGCGGCCCACGCCGAACTGCTCGTGCCGCACGCGCATGCCACGCACGTCGCCGCTCACCCCGTCCATGTCCGACGCCTGTGAGTAGGAGCGGTCGATGCGCGGACCGTCGTCCTCGTCCCAGGTCCGCTTGCGCGGCGCCGCCATGGGGGCGGGCCGGGGCGGCTCCGGGATGTCCTGCTCGCTGATGCCGAACAGCTTGGGAGGCACGTCGCGCAGGAAGCGGCTGGGCGGGTTGTAGCGCAGCTCACCGAACAGCGAGCGGCACTGCGCCAGGCTCACGAAGAGCCGCTTGCGCGCGCGCGTGAAGCCCACGTAGCAGAGCCGCCGCTCCTCGGCCATCTCCTCGCCGTTGTCCGGGTCCTCGCCCTTGAGCGCGCGCGAGTGCGGGAAGACGCCGTCCTCCAGGCCCGTGAGGAACACCGCGTCGAACTCCAGGCCCTTCGCCGCGTGCAGCGTCATCAGCGCCACCCGACCCTCGCCCACCTCCGCGTCCGCGTCGCCCACCAGCGAAATCTGCTCGAGGAACGCCTGCAGCGGGGGCGTGTCCGCGGACAGGGGCGCCGCGTCCACCTCCGGAGGCACCTCGACCTGAGGGGCGGACGCCGCGGCCACCGCCGCCGCCGCGCGGTTCAGGTCGAACTCCTGCGCCGCGCCCAGGAACTCGCGGAGGTTCTCCGCCCGCGTCGTCGCCTCGTCGCTGCCCTCGGCGACCAGCGTCTCCACGAGCTTCGTCTCGCGCAGCATCTCGTCCACCGCGCTCGCCGCGTCCGTCGTCCCCTGCGCATAGCGATGCAGGGACTCCAGCAACCCGTGGAACGTGCGCAGCCGCTTCACCGCGGTGGTGTTCAGCGCGGGGATGAGCCCGGGCTCGGCGAGCACCTCGTAGAGGCTCTGGTTGCGGGTGTTGGCGTGGTCCACCACGCGCTCCACCGTGGTGTCGCCGATGCCGCGCGCCGGCGTGTTGATGATGCGCAGCAGGTCCGCGTCCGAGCGCGGGTTCACCATCAGCCGCAGGTACGCGGAGGCGTCCCGCACCTCGGCCCGGTCATAGAAGCTGCGCCCGCTCACCAGCGTGTACGGCACGCGCGCCAGCCGCAGCGCCTCCTCCAGCACGCGGCTCTGCGCGTTGACGCGGTAGAACACCGCCATGCTGGAGAACTTGATGAAGCCCTCCCGCTGGAGCGCCAGGATCTGCCGTGAAATCTCCTGTGCCTCCATCCGCTCGTCGCGGTTGAGCATCAGCTGGAGCGTCTGGCCCGCGGGCCTGTCCGACCACAGCTTCTTCTCCATCCGGCGCGTGTTCTTCCGGATGACCTCGTAGGCCGCGTCCAGGATGTTTCGGTCCGAGCGGTAGTTCTGCTCGAGCTTCACCACCTTGGCGCCGGGGTACTCGCGCGGGAAGTTGAGGATGTTGTCCACGTCCGCGCCGCGCCACCGGTAGATGGACTGGTCGTCGTCGCCCACGACGACGAGGTTCGCCGAGGGCGGCGGCGCCAGCTGCTTGAGCAGCGCGTACTGCACGGGGTTGGTGTCCTGGAACTCGTCCACCAGCACGTGGTGGAAGCGCCGGCGGTAGTTCTCCAGCACCTCCGGCCGCTTGCGGAAGAGCGTCACCAGCAGCAGCAACAGGTCCCCGAAGTCCACCGCGTTGGCCGCGCGCAGGCGCTCCTGGTACGCGTGGTAGATGCGCTGGACGAGCAGCCCGCGCTCGTCACCGGGCTCCACCACCATGTCCTCCGGCAGCCGGGCCTGGTTCTTCTCCTGGTCGATGCGGCTCAAGATTTCGCGCGGCTGCATGGACTGCTCCAGCCCCGCCTCGCGCATGGCGCGCTTGACGACGTTGAGCTGGTCGCCGTCGTCGTAGATGACGAACGAGCGGGTGAGCCCCACGTGCTCCGCCTCGCGGCGCAGGATCATGGCGGCCGAGGAGTGGAACGTGCTCACCACCAGGTCGTTCGCCTGACGCCCCAGCAGTTGCACCAGGCGCTCGCGCATCTCGCGGGCCGCCTTGTTGGTGAAGGTGACGGCGAGGATGCGCCAGGGGAACACCTCGTGGACCTTCACCAGGTACGCCACCCGGCGGGTGATGACGCGCGTCTTGCCGCTGCCCGCGCCCGACAGGACGAGGAGCGGGCCGCCGTGGTGCAGCACGGCCTCGCGCTGGGGGTCATTCAGGTCTTCGAGGAGGGCGGATTCGTGGGCGTTCACGGGCGACTCGGGGGGAGCCCCTGCTTCTAACGTCTTTCACCGTCCGGTGGGCGTCCTTCCGCACCCCCTGGCACGCCCGGCCGGTCCCTCGGGCGCCGAGGCTCGGATATATAGGGCGAAACATCATGTCCGACGCCCCCTCCGTCCCCCCGGCGAAGCCCTCCCAGGCCGCGCTGGACCGCTACGCCGAGCTGTTCAACCAGAGCCTCACCCTGCGCCACTTCGGCGCCCAGGTGGCCTTCCCGGAGGGTCGCAAGGTGGTGGTCACCATCCCCGAGCTCAAGCCCGAACACCGCGGCGGCGTGGGCAGCGCCGCGGCCGTCAACGGCGGCATCCTCGCCGCCCTCTTCGACTACGCCATCGGCACCAGCGGCGCGCTGGTGGACCCGTCCCGCCGCTGCGCCACCGTGCAGCTCTCCATGAGCTTCCAGCGCCCCGTCACCGGCGACCACCTGCGCGTGGAGGCCGAAATCGACAGCCAGGGCCTCACCCTGCTGTTCGCCACCGCCCGCGTCTACGACAGCCAGGACCGCGTCTGTGGGAAATGCCAGGGCGTCGTCCGCCTCTCCAACCTCCCCTGGCCCTCGGGGGAAAGCCCCGCCGCGAACTGACCTTTGGCCACCCCTCCGCACATCCTGCTGGCGCCCGGCGATATGTCCGCCACCGACGTACGTTCCCCGGAGGGCGGGGAGCGGCCAGAGCCCCCAGGCGCAGCTGAGCGACGGGAAGACGGCATGAGTGCAGCCGTGCAGGGCCTGCGGATGACGACGGTTCGACTAGCGAGGGAAGCCGAGGAGCCGATGGAGGCGGCGCGCGGGGCGGACGAGGAGGTCCTGGCGCGCAAGGCGCTCGCCGGGGACCGGTCTGCCTGGGACGCGTTGGTTGCGCGCCACCACCGCCGCGTCGTGGTATCGCTCCTGGCCCGGGGCGTCCGGGTGGACCGGGCCCACGAGCTCGCCCAGGAGACGTGGGCGAGGCTCATCCAACAACAGCAGCGTGGACTGCTGACGGAGCTGCGCCTGCCCAACCTCGCCCTCACCCAGGCGGCCTTCCTGGCCGCGGACGATGCCCGCCGGGCCCGGCGAGAGTCCATCTCCGGGGCGGTGGAGGAATTGCCCGAGCGTCAGCATCCGGTGGACCCGGCCGTGTCCGCCGAGCGTCGCCTGCTGTCCGAGGAACAACTGTCCCGCGCCCACGCCGCGCTCGCCCAGGTGTCGCCGAGCGCGCGGAGCGTCTTCCTCCTGGCCTGTGACGGCCAGGAGCTACCCCATGCCGAAGTCGCCGCGAAAGTCGGACTCTCCGTCCAGCGCGTGCGGCAGATCCTGTGCGAGGTGCGCAAGAAGCTGCGCTCCGCGCTCGAGGAGGAGACCCATGCTTAAGCCCCACCTGACCCGCGACGCCGCGGAGCAGTACATCCTGGGCGCGCTCGCCCCGGAGAAGGCGGCGGCGTTGGAGGCCCACACGCTGGAGTGTGAGCCTTGCGCCCTGCTGCTGCAGGAAGAGGCGCTCCTGTCCGAACAGCTCAACGAGGTCGCCCAGGACTGGCCCGCGCGCGAGGAGCGCGTGACGCGCCCCGTGCTCTGGCACACGCGCCGCGCGGCGGCGGGGGGCGCCATCGCGGCCCTGGCGGCCTCGCTGGCCCTGGTGCTGCTGCCCGGGGGCAAGGCCACGCAGTCGCGGGAGCTGGAGCCGGGAGACGTGCTGCCGCCCTCGCTGGCGCTCGGCTTGGACGAGGACGCGCCGCCGACGAACGTGGTGGCCTGTCCGGACCTGGCCACGCAGGCGTTCTGCACGCGCAAGGCGGCGGAGCGGGGCCTGCTGGTCATGACCCCCTCGGGCATCGCCGAGGTCCCCCGCTATGAGGCCCGGACGGGCCTCCCCGAGGGCGCGCTGAGCGCGCGCCAGCCCGTGTCGCTGTGAGGACGCCCGCCATGGACTTCCGGAAGAATCTCGCCGCCCTGCTGCTCGCCCTGGCCGCGCCCGCGGCCCTGGCCGAGCCGTCGGGCAGCACCCCGAAGCTGCCGGTGGGCTGGTACGTCACGGAGAGCGCTCCCAAGCGCTACGAGGCGGGGGTGGACACCAGCGCCCCGTGCGAGGGCGGTCGCAGCGCGTACCTGCGCTCGCTGAGCCTCGACGAGGCGGGCTACGGCACCTTCATGCAGGCCTTCGGCGCGCAGGACTTCCGCGGCAAGCGGCTGCGCTTCTCCGCCGCCACGCGCGTGAAGGACGTGGATGGCTGGGCCGGGCTGTGGATGCGCGTGGAGGGACCGGACCCCAAGCAGCCGCTCGCCTTCGACAACATGCAGTCGCGCGCGCTCGTGGGCACCCGCGGCTGCAAGCGCCACGAGGTGGTGCTGGACGTGCCCAAGGAGGCCACCACCATCATGGCCGGCCTCATCATGAGCGGCACGGGCCAGGCGTGGCTGGACGGCGTGCGCTTCGAAGTCGTCGACGAGTCGGTCGCCGTGACGGACCTGCTCGCCTCGCGTCCGCTGGTGGCCAGCACCGGCCCCGCCGGCCTGGACGAGCCCTCGCCCGTCTCGAAGAACGACCAGCTCCCCGTGGGCCGCGTGGGCGACATCTGGTTCAACAACGGCCGCATCGCGGCGGCCAAGCCGTACACGCGGCGCCAGGACGGCGTCTGGGTGAGCATCCTCTCCGAGGAGATCTACGAGCACGGCATCGCCGTGACGGGCACCTTCGGCCAGCGGCAGGTGGACCTCCGCGTGAAGGCGGGCACCTCGCTCACCCAAATCGAGGGAAGCTGGGGCGAGGAGCCCGTCAGCATCCAGCTCAGCCCGGACGCGCTCACCATGAAGTGGGGACGGCTGACGCGGCACCTGCGGCGGGACAAGGACGCGCCGGTGGACAGCACGTGCAACCGCTACGCGGCCACCGAGGGTCCCCGCGTGCTGGACCTCGTCGACGTGTGCGGCGCCGCGCTGAGCACCCGCCCGCCCACCGCGCAGCTCGTGCTGAGCTTCCTCGACAACGGCTTCCGCCGCGTCGTCCCCTCGCGCAACTTCCCCATTCCGCAGCCGCCCGTCCGCAGCCGCGAGGCGCTCAACACCCCGACCGCCAGCCCGCCGCCGCAGTAGTCGCGGGGGCCGTGGAGTCCCGAGGGCCCACACGGGGCCCCCTGGGACGACCGGGGCTTGCTTCAGAAGGCGAAGTCCCGCTCCAGCGTCTCGTTGCCCGCCTGCACCGAGAGGTGCGCGGAGCGAGCGCCGGTGGCGGAGGCCGAGGACAAATCGAACGACATCCCCTCGGGTCCGTTCGTGGGCTTGAGCGAGGGCCGGCCGGGGCTCAGGAACACCGCCGCCGTCACCGTCCTGCCCGCCAGGGGCTGCACCAGGAGCCGCACGCGCTGACGCTCGCGCACCAGCACCACGCGGAAGTCGCGCCGCTCCTCCAGCACCTCGCGCTGCTCCGGGTGGCGCGCCGAGGACGGGCGCTGCGACACCGGGGCGCGGGAAGAGCGCGCGGCGGGAGCCACGCCCGCGTCCCCTTCGTCCATCTCCAGGGCCTCTTCAATTGCGTCGTCACCCTCGCCCAGGGCCAGCACCGCCTGGGCGCACTCGCCGCAGCGCGCGGTGTGCGCGTCCACGCGCTCGCGCTCGTCGGCCGTCATCAGGCCCATGTCGAAGCGCCACAAATCATCCCGCGTGAGGTGACGACGGGGAGGCGAATCCACCGGCGCGGTGTCCGCGATGTCCGCGCGGCACTCGACGCAACCTTGGATATGGGGGGTGGGACTCTGGGGGCCGGATGACCACGTCGCCACCAGGTCATCGCAGCCGGCCCGGGCACTGAACCACCAGGCCTTGTCCTGCTCCGAGGGCTCGAGGAGCAATTGCTCCTGGCGACGCTCGGGGTTGAGGGGAATGAACCAACGGGCTCTCGGGCGAAGCAGCGCGTCCAGGTTCCCGAGCGACTCGAGGAAGCGGTCTCGATTTCGCGCCGCGTCCCCCTGCAATTCGCCCTGCAAGCCTTCCCAGGCGGCGAGGGCAAATGCCTGCGAGGCGGCCCTGTCACGAGCGGCAAGTCCCTCCAGCGCCGAGGCGCGCCACACCTCGGCCTCCTCCCCACCGTCCAGCGCCACCTCCATCGCCTCTTCCGCGGCCCTCAACAGCACGGGCTGGAGCGCCTGCGGTTTCTGCGCCTGGAGCCAGGTCTCCACTTCCGGTCGACCGAGGCCTCGCAGGGCCGGCTCCACACCTTCGGTCCCCAGTCGGGTCGCCCGCCTCAACAAATCTCCGGCGGCTTCCAGGACGACTCCGGGTGGGACGCTCGCATCGGTGAGCTGGGAGCGACGGGCGGCATAGCGAGACATGGCTTCGGTCTTCATGACTTCATTCCTCCTGAATACCCCGGGGTGTGGCCGGGAAGGAGGCTCACGCTTCCTCCCCTCGTGGCGACTCGCGCTGGAGATCCAGCAGGTAGAGCTTCAAGTAGGCCTGCGCGCGACTGACGCGCTTGTAGGAGTTGACCACGGTGATGTTCAGCCGACGCGCGCATTCCTCGTGATCCTCCACGTCCTCGTGGTGATACAGCTCCCATGCCGAGGCCTCCTTGGGGTGCTCCTGCTGGAGCCGTGCGAACGCGGCCCAGTACAGCTCCTGGGCGTCCGCGCGCTCCTCCGTCCTCCGGCCCATCTCCACAGCACGAGCCCGCTCGGAAGGCGGCTCCTCCATGGCGTCATCAGGGTCCGACGGAGGCGCCGCGAGCTCCTCGCGGTGCCTCCGGTAGAAGTCGATGGCCACGTGCTTGACGATGCGCAGGAAGAACGTCTTGGGAGACGCACTCCGGCCCGGCATCTGCTGGGAGATGCCACGGAACTGGTCCAGCCCGCGGTCGAGGAACTTGCCGACCGCGTCCTGATAGAGCTCGTCGCCGTCCGCTGGGGAACCGCGGCCGTAGCTCGCCTGAATCTTGCTGATGACGTACCGGGCAGGCCGGCTCCACCGCTGAACCAACGCTCCGAGCGGGCCCCCAATGGGCTCGCCCGTGGCGCGGCGGCGGACCACCTCCGCGAACAATTCGTCATCCGTGAGCTGCTCGAACACCGGAAGGACCTGGGAGCTGTGCCCGGAGACCCGCCCCGGGAGATGGGATTACAGGGATGTCGCGCGGCAAGGTACCACGTTGGCATCCGCAGGCAGCCTCCGAGTGGAGCAGGGGTGCCCAGGCCACCCGGACGACCGGACAGTCGTGGCACCCACGAAGCCCGACGCCCGGGTCGCCGACTTCCTGACAGGATTATCCCCGGGGCCATCCCAGAGGGGGAACGGGAATTTCCCGGTCAGGAACATGGGGGGCCCCCGTCCCTGGCCGCATTGCTTCCGGGCGCCCGCCCACCCTCCCGCTTCCAAGGAACCCCAAGTCATGTCCCCCCGCACCATCGTCATCGGAGACCTCCATGGCTGCCACGACGAGGCCCTGGAGCTGCTCGCCAAGGTGGGGGCCACCTCCAGCGACCGCGTCATCTTCGCGGGGGACCTGGTGGACCGGGGGCCCAAGCGCCGGGAGTGCGTGGAGCTGGCCATGCGGCACGAGGCCATCCTGGGCAACCACGAGGAGACGACGCTGCAGCAGCGCCACCGCGCCGCCGAGCGGCTGAATCCCGACCACCTGGAGACCCGTCAGGTGCTCGAGCCCGAGCACTACGAGTGGATGGCCCGGCTGCCCCACTACCTGCGGCTGCCCGAGCACAACGCCGTCGTCGTCCACGCCGGGATGATGCCCGGCCTGCCCGTGGAGGCGCAGGACCCGTACCACCTGCTCCACGCGCAGTGCATCCAGCCGCCCGGCAAGAAGAGCTACTGGCCCTCCAAGGCACCGCAGGGGTGGACGTTCTGGACCCACCACTGGAAGGGCCCGGAGCGGGTCATCTTCGGACACACCGTGTTCGACCAGCCGCTCGTCACCGAGCACGCGGTGGGCATCGACACGGGGTGTGTCTACGGACGCTCCCTGACGGCGGTGGTGCTGCCGACCTGGGAACTCGTCTCGGTGCCAGCCCGGAAGACGTACCGGGGTGGCAAGGACGTGGCGAAGTTCCCGGTGCATGGCGACGTGTGCGTCTACTCGTGAGCATCCGTCAGCGACGCGTCGACTCCGATTGAAAAGCTTCGCGCCCGGCCGACAGGGCCAGACACGCAATGAGAGGTGCGGGTTCGAATCCCGCCGGGGCCGTCAGGCTCCGTAGTTCAACGGTAGAACACTGGACATTCAATCCAGCATCACCGGCCTCGTCACTCGGGCGCACCTTCCTTCCTCCTCCCTCACAGCTTCGCGCGGGTGGCCGTGCCTCGTGCACATGAAGCCCCCCGTGCGCTCCACGCGCGGTGCACTCCCAGGGCCCTGTCGGGCTCGAGGTCCGCCCCGCGCCTGACCCGCCGTACGTCCCGAAAGGGGGACTCCCCATGTCGACGAACCCGAACACGCAGCTGTTGCCCGAGTCCCAGCGAGGCCCCGCCGAGAAGCTCCTGGACCTGGTGCTCAGCGGCTCGGCCCACCTGTGGCACAACCGTCCTGGCCTGGACGTGGGTGGAACCTGGGTGGCCGCGGCGCACGCCACGCCGGCGCAGCGCACGGTGGGCAAGCCCGTCAAGCCGGGCCTCTTCGTGCCCGCGGCGGTGAAGCTCTACCGACAGCTGCTCGACATCCACCAGCTCAACTCGGAGCTGATGGCTCACTTCGCGTCGTACGCGCTGACGCAGACGGACTGGCGTGACCTGAAGGTGGCCACGTGCGCGCTCATGCTGGTGCAGCAGCACGCGGGCCAGCCGGTGCGCGGTGACGACGGCCAGGTGGCGTTCCACGACGACGACTACCGCTCCATCGGCGAGGCCATGGTGCTGCACTACGAGCGCAAGTCCACGCGGATGCTCACGCCCAAGGCGGTGCTGCGGGTGGCGGAGCTGCTCGAGCTGCCGGACATCGCCAGCCTCAACCGCGCGGCGGGCTTCGGGGACCCGGCGTCGCGCAAGCCGCCCATGGGCCGCTGGAAGCGCGTGGCGTCCAGGTGGCTGGCCGCGCGGGAGTCCAACCTGTCGATGCTCCAGGGCCTGATGAAGGCCGGCTACAAGGAGACGTTGAAGAAGCTGGCGCGCAAGGCGGGCTACAAGCCGCTCACGCAGGGCTTCTTCGAGGTGCTCGGCTGGAAGCAGAAGCAGGCCGAGGGCGGGCACCGCACGGTGGGCCTGAGCGGGCTGACGTTGGTCAAGCGCGAGCGCTTCGACGGGCTGTCCGAGGCGGAGATCTGCGAGTGGATTGATTCCGAGCGGCTCTCCTACAAGGAGGTCGTGGGCCGGCTGCCGAAGGACGTGGGGATGACGCCGGCCATCATGGTGGCGCTGTTGCCCTCGCTGTCGGACCGCGACCTGCGGCTGATGACGCCCACGTTGGAGGAGCTGGGGCTGCTCGCGGAGCCCACGGTGCGCGCGCGCTGGGAGAAGGCCGTGCAGACGGCGACGGACCAGCGGGCGCTCAACATCGCGAAGAACGTGCGCAGCGAGGTGCTGCGCCAGAAGCTGGAGGAGGCGAGCGACAACGCGGCACGACAGGCGGTGGCGGAGGCGACGGCGGAGACCGACGTGCGGGTGATGTTCCTCATCGACAAGTCGGGCTCCATGGACGGGGCCATCGAGAACTCGAAGGAGGCGCTCGCGCGCATCCTCGCGGGCTTCCCGATGGAGAAGCTGCACATCGCGGCGTTCGACACGATGGGCACCGTGCTGCGTCCCAAGGCCTCCAACCGCACGGCGGTGCAGCACATGCTCGCGGGGCTGAAGGCCTCGGGTGGCACGACGCACGCGGCCGGCGTGCACGCGCTGCACCGGGACGGGATGAGGGTGCCGGAGGGGGCGAAGCTGGTGGTCATCGTGGTGGGCGACGAGGCGGGCGAGGCGGGCGACCAGTTCGCCCGGGCGTTCCGTGACGTCGGCTTCCCGGTGGCGGCGATGGCGCTGTTGGTGAGCGTGGCGGGTGGCCGTGGCAACACGGTGCGCACGTGCGCGAGCCAGCTGCGGGTGCCCTTCAGCGAGGTGAACGTGGACCAGTTCGCGGACCCCTACCAGGTCCCCCGGGTGCTCAAGGCGCTGCTGGACGCGCCGACGATGCCCGGTGCCAGCCAGTCCGGCTGGGTCGAGCGGGTGATGCGCACGCCGCTGTTGAAGGTGGCGTGAGCGCGAAGTCGTGGTGAAGGCAAGGAGGCGTCGTGGACTACCGGAAGTTCCTCGGGAAGGTGGAGTCGGCGGTGCTGCCGTACCTGGGCGGCGGCACCGTGGACACCGCCACGCGACGCCTCCGTGTCACCTCCCCCGTGGCCCCGGGGTGGTGGCGCTTCGAGTTGAAGGGGCGAGAGGCCACCGCCCGTGAGCCCGCAGGGCCCGAGGGCCTGGAGGCGCTGCCGCGGGTGCGTGGACATGTGTGGGGAGCGCGTCTGGTGCTCGAGGGCGCCGTGGCCAGGCCCCTGGAGCTGATGCCGGAGGACGAGCCGTCACCGCTCGCGCCCGTGAGCGCGCGGCGCTGGCATGACGGCGCGCTGTTGTTCGACGGCGTGGAGTTCGAGGGCGAGGCGGAGGACGCCGCGCGTCGGGCCCTGGAGGAGGGCCAGCCGCTGGCATCCGTGAAGGGCGTGAGCGCTCCGCTGCGCGCGGCGTTCGGCTATGCGCTGCTGGAGGCCACGTCGCGGGTGTTGGACATCCGCTTCGCCCCCGCGGAGACGCGAGGGCGGGTGTTGAAGGTGGCCGAGCTGGGCCGTCCGGAGGCGGAGTCCTGCCTGAGGGCCCTGGCGGAGGAGCGGCGGACCCACCAGCGGGTGCTCGAGGCACGGCGGATGGCCGAGCAGCGGCGTGCCCGGGACGAGGCGCAGACGGTCCGCGCCACCGAGCTGGCCCAGGAGGCCCGTCGGCGGGTGCTGTCGGGCGACGCGTCCTGGGGCCGGGGTGCGCCGGTGGGAGACCACTCGCGCGCGGAGGTGGCGTTGCAGGGCGCGGGGGCGCGGCTGCTCCATCATCGCCGCATGGCGGGGAGCCAGTTGGAGGTGACGTTCAGCTTCATGGGGGAGCGGTTCGTCTCCATCGTGGACGCGCGCACGCTCCAGGTGATGGACGCGGGCGTGTGCCTGGCGGGCGCGGACAGCGAGGTGACGCTGGAGAGCCTGCCTTCGGTCATCCGCGAGGCCATCGATACCGACGTGCTGGTCATCACCCGGCACGCGTGACACGGGAAGAGAGGAGGAGCCATGTCGACGCATGAGGTGTGTCTGCTCATCGGACAGGACGAGGAGGTGCTGTGGTGCGAGGCCTCCGAGAGTCCCGTCCTGCTGCCCGACTCCCGCGCGCGCTGGGAGGCCATCTGGTACTGGCGTGAGGAGCTGGTGGAGGTGGCGCACAGCCACCCCGAGGGTCCGCTCGGCTTCTCCGAGGAGGACGAGACGACGATGACCGCGTTGACCGAGGCGCTCGGACGCGCGCCCCGCTTCTCCGTCGTGGCGCCCGGCGGCATGGTGGCCCGCGTGGAGGGCCGCGACGTCTGGGTCTCCGAGGAGC
Organism: Myxococcus guangdongensis; assembly: GCF_024198255.1. Lineage (NCBI taxonomy): Bacteria > Pseudomonadati > Myxococcota > Myxococcia > Myxococcales > Myxococcaceae > Myxococcus > Myxococcus guangdongensis. Next base: position 30,343 of record NZ_JAJVKW010000015.1, on the reverse strand, counting down.
CCTGGTGGACTGGCCCCCTGCGCGAAATCTCCGGCATGCAGTACACGCCGATGGCGCGGGCCTGACGTCAGCTCGGACGGCGCCACAGCTCCCGCAGGTCCTCGGGGAGCTGGTCCATGACGTCCTCGGCCTCGCCCTCGGAAATCTGCGCCCGCACGGAGTTGAGCACCGCGCGGACCACGGGCTCCACCGCCTCCGGGTTGAGGGCCAGGTCCTCACCCACGCGCGCGAGCAGCTCCTCGCGGCCGAAGCCCTTGGGCAGCTCATCCTCGTGACGCTCGCAGCGGTGCAGCAGCAGCGTCAGCTTGTTGGGGAGCTGCGCCTCCAGGTCCTGCGTCTCGCCCTGGGTGATGCGCTGCTCCACCGCGCAGAGCACGGACACCGCGGCCTGCTCGGCCACCGAGGGAGACATGCCGCCCCGCTCGCACAGGTGCTTGAGGAAGGCCGCGTAGTGCTGGCTCGCGTGCGCTTCCTTCCGACGGGCGCGGCGGACCTCGATGGGCAGGCCGCCTCGCTCGCTCGAGCCGTCCGCTGAAGAAGACTCCTGCCCTTCGCGCTCCCGCTTGTCCGCCATGGCCGTGTCCTCCCACAGTGTCTTCGTGGGGTCAGGTTGCCCACGGCGCGCGGGAGGAGCACCGCCCACTGACACGACGGAACGGGCCGCTGGCTCCCCGCCCGCTACGCGGCCTTCTTCACGTAGGTGTCGTAGAGGGCGCCGAAGAAGAAGCGGCCGAAGCGCAGCAGCGCCTGCCAGTGCCCCGCTGCGTCCCGCGCGCCGAGCACGCGCAAGGTGGAGAGCTGCTTCGCGAAATCCGCCGGGTCCAGCGACAGCACCCCGCGCGCGACACAGGGGCCCGAGGTGTCCGTTCCCCGGTACACCGACACGAGCAGCCGCGTGGTGTCGGCCCACAGGTCGAACCCCGCATCGTCGTAGACGTCCTTGTACCCATCGAGGAAGAAGCGCTCGCCTGACTCGGCGACGAGCGGCAGCAGGTAGCGCATCCGCCGCCCGCCAGGACGCGCGCCCTCCTGGGTCATCAGGTGCAGCTCGCCACCCTCCACGACGAGCGGCCGAGGTGACAACGCCAGGGCCTCCACCATGCCGGAGAGTGACAGCGGGTGCAGTCGGTCCTCGAGCGTGCGCTCCAGGTCCCGCGTCTCCACCGTGACGACGAAGCGCAGCCGCGTGGCGTCCTCCCGCTTCGGGTCTCCCGCGACGAACTCGTGCTCGTGCACCGCGCCGGAGACGTGCCCGTACATCGTCTCGGAGAAGCGCACGCCCACCGGAGTCCGCGCGTCCGCATTGGGGGACTCCAACGCGGGCGTGTAGTCGATGTGCCAGTCGCGTCGACGCGCCAGCAGCGCGACGGAGCGCTCGGCCACCGCGGAGATGGTGAACAGCGGGTTGGTCCCAAGCGACCTCGGAATCACCGAGCCGTCGCTGACATAGAGCCCCTCGTGGACCTCGCTCCCCTCATGACCGGAGAACACGCGCCCCTCATGGTCCACGACGCCCGCGCCCGCATGCTCCGCCATGACGCAGCCACCGAGCGGATGGGTGCACAGCACCTCGTGTCCGGTGAGCCGGTTCCACAGCGGGTTGCGCACGAAGGTGCCACCCAGGGCCGCCGTGGCCTCGCGCAGCCGCTGGTCCACACGCGCGAGCTCCGGCTGTGTGCCCACGTCCGGCCAGTGCACCCGCACCCGGTCCCCCTCCATGCGCAGCTCCCCCGCTCCCGCGTCGTGGGACATCACGAGGAAGGTCTGCGTGTTGCGCATGGCCCCGTGGTACGGGCCACGCACCGCGCTGTCCGCCACCCGGGCCAGCTCCTCCAGCTTGTCCTTCAGCCCCGAGTCCATGTCCTCGCCGCCCACCGCGGCCGCGGCGGAGAGCAGCGCCAGCATCGGCTTGCCGAACGCGCCAGGCATGGCCCCGTTCTCGATGACCATGCCGTCCTCCTGCCGGGCCGTCGCGCGCGCGTCGATGATGCCGCTGATGGTGGGGCCCACCGGCTCGCGGCCCTCTGGCGGATTCACGCCGTGGCCCACGCCGTTGACGGGCACGTCCGTGTTGTAGCCAAAGGCCATCACGTCCCCGTTGGCGCTGAAGCGCTGGCCCAGCTGCTTCGACAGCGGAAGCCCCAGTGCGCGCGAGCGCATCAGGATTTCCGCCGTGCCCATGGTGCCCGCCGCCAGCACCACCAGGTCCGCCGTCAGCCACAGGTCCGGCGCCTCGAAGCGCTCGCGCCCGGTGTTCATCGGCCGGTAGTAGATGCGCCAGCGATTCCCATCGCGCGCCAGGTAGCGCACGGACACCTCGGTGAAGACCTTCGCGCCGTGGCGATGCGCGTCCGGCAGGTAGTTCATCAGCACGGAGCTCTTCGCGCCCTGGTTGCAGCCGGTGAGGCAGTCGCCGCACAGCGTGCACGCGCCCTGCCTCACGCCCGCGTCGTTCACCTGCTCCTCGAAGGAGACCGCCAGGGGCGGACGCTTGAAGGTGCCGCCCATGCGCCGGGCCGCGCGCTCCATGGCCGACAGCGAGGCCAGGCGCGGCGAGGACTCCGGATAGGGCGTGGGCCGCAGCATGCGCTCGGCCCAGGTGAACCCATCCTCCAGGAGCCCGGGCACGTCCTGACGGAACGCCTCCGGCCAGCGTGAATCCTGGAGCACGCGCGGGTCCGGCCGCAGCGTCACACCGGCGTTGATGAGGGACGTGCCGCCCAGTCCACACCCCGACACCACGGCCACGTCGCCGCCCCGGTGCAATTCGAACAAGGCCGTGGCGCGCCCCAGGTCGACGTTGCTCTCCGCCTCCATGTGGACCTGGAGCTCCTGAGCGAAGTCCGCCTCCGTGCGCGGGTAGTCCCCCGGCTGCAGCTCGCGGCCCCGCTCCAGCACACACACCTGGCGCCCCGCCCGGGCGAGTCGGCTGGCGGTGATGGCGCCGCCATACCCCGACCCCACCACGACGACGGGGTGATGCGACGCCAGCTCACTGCACCGGGATGACAACCTCCGCATCGACGCTCCCACGGGCGACCCCCACCTTCGCTGCGCCACCGTCACGAGAGCGCCCACGCCCTCTTCGCGTCAGGTGGCCGGGGACACATCCGCCCGGGCCGTGCTCACGCCCGGGACCGTCCCCATCTCGAGGACTCTGGACATAGAGGTCGTCGGGCCGTCGGTCAAATCCGGGGAGGTCGTCTCACTCCAGCTCCGCGGCCTCGCCGTCCGCGCGGCGCAGCGCGTTCACCATCCGATGCGCGTGGCGCGTCGTCTCCGGCTCGCGGTACTTCGGGCTCACCCGCAGGACCAGCTCCACCGCCGTGGGCAGGTCCATCAGGTGCCCCGGTGAGACGTAGACGGGCTGCACCGACTTGCGCGTGCGGACCGCCATGCCCACCACCTCGCCCTTGTGGACGATGGGCGACGTGGACCCGCGCGCGTCTCCCAGCTTGCCGTGCGTGCCGACGAGCAGGGACTTGGCGCAGCCGATGGAGGGGATGCCGAACAGGAGCCCACCATGGCTCGCGATGCCCAGCCGCCGCGGATGGGCGATGCCGTGCCCGTCGAAGATGAGGACGTCGGGCCGCATCGAGAGCCGCTCCCACGCGACGGCCACCACGGGCAGCTCCCGGAACGAGAGCAGCCCCGGCACATACGGAAACCCGAGGGTCACCGCCGAACCCGCCTGGGCCACGGGGACCAGCGTGCCGGCGTCCAGCACCACGATTCCACCGAAGCCCGTGTCCCGCCCCTTCTCCGTGGACACGTCCGCCCCGGCGACGCGCTCCACCTTCAGACCGGGTGGGGGTTGGAGCACCACCCGTTCCCGGAGCTCGCGCTGGAGCGCCACGGCCTCCGTCGGCGTGACGTCCCAGCGATGCATCGGAGCCGACAGTTCCATGTGTGACACGCCTCCGCTCCCCTGCCCCGAGGATGCGTCCCCGCACCGCGACTGCAACCCAGGAGGTCACCCGAGGACGTCCTGGGCGTGGACCAGCGAACGCTCCCATCGACTCCTGGGACGAGTCCGTGTCCCCGTCGTACTGCCCTCCAGGTCCAGCCTGGAATGCACGGCCGCCGTGCCTACCGTGCAGCCTCCCAGGCATCGGTGAAGCCGCTCCCACGGACCTCTGCTTCGCGCCACGCCTGGGACACCAGAGGGCCGGCCCACGGGAGCGTCGCATGTCCGGGAGTATCTGATGCGTCGAGTCCTCGCAGGCTGTCTCGCGGTATCCGCGCTGGGAGCATCGCTTCCCTCCGCCGCTTCGGAGTGTGGCTACACCGCCGCCGGCTGGAACGCCCCCAACGGCGCGGTGGTGTTCAGCCGCAGCGACGACGGTCCCATCCGCAACGTGATTGATGCGATTGGCGAGTTCCGCACGCACTCCATGCTCTCCCACGGCCCCACCGGCGGCGTCACCCACGCCACCATGAAGGACCCGGCCCAGAACAACTGGCCCACCGTCTGTGGAACACCGCTGGTCGCGTCGCAGCTCCAGTACGGCTACCCGGGCCTGGAGCAGGTGAACCAGGGCGGCATCTACCACTACCTCTACGATGCGAACGGCCACGGTCCGGACTGGACGGCGTGGCAGTTGGGCGACCCCGCGGGCGCGGCTCGCGTCGCGAACAGCCTCTGGTTCAATCACCCCTACGTCAGCGATGTCTCGCGCGTGGACGGAAGCCAGCGCATCGACCGGCCGCTGTGGAACGGCTCGCGCGTGCCCTACTCGCTGTTCCAGTACCGCGACCTGGAGGCGGCGCACGAGATTCCCGGCGGCGCGGCCAACAACGGCATGGTGTGCTCCACCTTCCTCGCCTACGCGCACGTGTACGCGGGCAAGGGCCCCGTCTCCGCGTACACGTACCCGCACGAAGTCACCGCCAACGCGGCCAACACCGTCCACTGGGGCGTGCATGGCCAGTGCAAGGAGTCGCTGGGCTGGTTCGAGAACGTCGCGCTGAACGTCATCTGTCCCGTCTTCTGGAACGTGTGCACCAACGCCGGCAACCAGGTGGCCAACTGCATGTCCGCCAACCGCTGCGACACCAGCACCAGCGTCATCTGGCGGCAGGTGCGCGACGACCCCAACGCCACCGCCACCTCCATCAGCCCGGACCGCATCGGCGGCTGGGGCGCGCACCCGTCCACCGCCACGCTGTGGGCCAGCGACTACTCCCATCAGCTCCAGTGGAACTCCGGCGGAAACGTCTACGGCTGCTGGCAGTGAGCCAACCTCGTCGCTCGAATCCCAAAGGAGCCCTGGATGACTCCCACGAAACCGACTCGGTGGCGCAGACGCCGGACGTTCCTGCTCGGACTGGGAATCGCGGCGCTGGTGGTGGGTGTGCTGCGCTCGAACGAGACGGACACACCGCCCGGCCCCGCTCCCTCTCCAGTCCACGACCGCATTCCCACGCGCGCCGAGGTGCGAGCCACCGCGGTGCTGCCCTCGCGAACCGAGCACGCGTTGAGGCCCGTCGCCGCGCCTCGCGTCCCCGCGCCCATCATCGACGAGGTGACGGTGGAGAAGCGGGAGGTCTGCTCCGGCGAGGACAACCTCATCAGCGTCCGCGCCCACTCGCCGGACGGTGACGACACCCATCTGCACACCACCATCGGCGCGGGCAGCGGCATGCGCGTGCCCCTGCGGGTCTGGCGGCTGGCGGACGGGACCTACGAGCTGCCCACCGTGACGGTGTTCGGCAAGGACAACGTCGCCACCCAGGTGCGCGTGCCCCGGTACACGGTGAAGGACTGCGAGCCGGAGCGACAGGTGGACATCTTCTCCCGACGCGCGCCCAACACGGAGGAGGAGTTCGAGTTCCTCGCGCGCATCCTCGAGCGTCCCCGAGCCGGCGGCGCGCCCACGCCCTTCGCGCCCGTGAAGTTCGTCTGGACCTTCGACGACCGGCACACCGTGACGACGAACGCGCCCGTGGTGACGCACTCGCTGCGCCCCGACCCGATGCGGCCCGCGGCGCTGTACTCGCAACACCTGGTGAAGGTGGAGGCCATCGATGCCTCCGGAAGGAGGGTGGCGGGGCGCTCCTCACTCCAGCTCCTCGATACGACGTTCGAGAACTTCGCCAAGAAGGGCATCGTCACGGTGCTCGCGGTGGGCTCGCCGCGCTTCCCCGTGGAGGACGCACAGGGCGTGGTCCGACAGACCTTCCGTCTCTCCCACCGCTGGAAGCGTCCGGTGCGGCTGGAGCGGGTGACGGCGCTGCGCTCGCTCATCCCCGAGGCCGAGGCACCACCGCTTCCCGAGGACACCGCCGAGGTGCGCCTGGGTGTGGACCTGCTCCCCGTGGGACAGGACGTGGAGGTCCCCGTGACGCTGGACGGCCGCGCCGAGGCCTCCGTGACCCACGTCAGCTATCTCCTCGAGGGAACGACGGAGGACGGACACCCCGCGCGGGGGACGTTCTCCATCATGCGACCGCCTCCCCGCCCCACGCGTGACAACAGCACCCCCGTGATGGACCCGGTGCTGCTCGCGAAGGTCAAACGCGCGCGCGAGCTGCTCGGCCAACCCTTCGTCACCGATGAGGACCTCTGGCGACTGGAGCGTGAGGGTCGCTTCAATGACCTGAAGGTCCAACGCGAGAGCCCCTGAGGTCACGCCGCCCAACCGGTGGGAGCGACCACTCCCACCCGCTCGGCGACCAGTGAGGTCGACGTCACCCAAGGTCCGGAGCCGCCGTGCTCCCCTTGGGGACGCATGCCCTCCCTCCTCCTGCTCCTGGCCGCGCTCGGCGTGAGCGACGCCGGCATCACCGAAGCCCCGTCGACGGACGTCCCGTCGGAACAGTCCCTGGAGCAACTGGAGCAAAGGGTCCTCGGGCGAGGCTGCGAGCCCCGGCTCCTGGGCGACGCAAGTCGCCGCTTCGTGGAGGCGCAGCTGCTGTGCGATGGGCACCTGTCCTTCATCCTCGTCCAGAGGTCCCTCGAGGGACGGGCCTTGCCCGAGACACCCAGGCGACTGAAGGCGCTCCTCGACGATGCCCTCACGCGAGCCCGCGCGCCCTTCCTGCGGGGCGGCGTCACCGTCGTGCGGGGACACTCACTTCCGCGCAGCGTGCTGTACCGAGGCTACGTCTTGTTGATGCTCGCCGGCCTGGAGCGCGCGGGAGCATCCGATGCGCGGAGCACCGCCCTGTTCGACGCGCTGGCCGCCCAGTTGGTCGAGGCGCTGGAACGACAGCTCCTGCTGCCCTCCTTCGGCAAGTCCATCTGGCCGTGTGACAGCGCGCCCGCCGCCGCGGGGCTGCTCCTGCACGGACGACTGCGTGGCGACGCGGCCTCGCTCGCGATGGGGGAGCGCCTCACCGCCCGACTGGCGGAGCTCGCGGCCCTGCCGTCAGGCTTTCCCACGAAGGTCGACGCGCGAGGCACGCCCGTGGAGCCCCTGCCGCGTGGCACCACCCTGGCGTGGACGGGCGCCTTCCTGGCCATGGGCGCACACCCTTCCGCCGCCACCTTCACCTCGGCGCTGGTGAAGGGACACTGTGACCACCCAGGCGGTGCCCTGCTCCCCTTCGCGGCCTGCCGGGAATGGCCTCGCGGCGTGAAGGGCCTGGAGGACTCCGCCAGTGGTCCCCTGCTCCAGGGCGGCTACTCCGTGGGCGCCAGCGCCCTGGCCATCGCCGCGACGCGCTTGTCCCCCGAGCACCAGGACTGGCACGTGGACCTGCGCAACACCGCGCGCGAGATGGGCATCCGTGCCATGCTCGAAAAGCCACACCTCCATCCCCTGGAGGCATCGCTCTACTGGTGGGGAACCACCGCGCGGCCCTGGTAGGCAATGTGCCCCGATGTCGGCACGCCGCGCTTCGTTCAATGACAGACGACCGTCTCATCCCTCGGGGCGCAATCAGGATTAAGCCGATTTATTAGTCCATCCGTATCATTCGGAGGAACCCAGTACAGGGGGGATGAGCCATGAATCGACGAATGACAGCGGTGACCCTGGCCATGGCTGGACTGGCATCGTTGGGAGGCTGTTCGAGCAGCCGGCCCAGCTGCAAGGACGCGACGGCCACCGCCGCGCTCCTCGCGCCACCCCAGGAGAAGTTCGTCGAGGTGAGCAAGAGGGTGCCGGGCGAGTACGTGGTGGTGCTCAAGGGGCCCGAGGCCAGCCTGGAGCCGCTCGCCGTGGCCCAGCTCACCCAGGGCCTCACCACGAAGTACGGAGGCGCCGCGTTCTCCGTGTACGAGCACGCGCTGCGCGGCTTCGCCACGCGGATGACGGAGGAGCAGGCCCGCGCGCTGTCCCAGGACCCCGCCGTGGCCTTCGTCCAGGAGAACGGCGTGGTGTCCATCCGCGAGAGCCAACCCAAGCCCACGTGGGGCATCGACCGGGTGGACCAACGCCACCTCCCGCTCGACAAGCTCTACATGTACAACGCCACCGGGCTGGGCGTGCACGTGTACATCCTGGACACGGGCGTGCGCTTCTCCCACAAGGAGTTCGGCGGCCGGGCCTCCGTCGGCTTCGACGCCATCGGCGACAGCATGAAGGGCAATGACTGTCATGGCCATGGCACGCACGTGGCGGGCACCGCAGCGGGCAGCTCCTACGGGCTGGCGAGGAACGCCACCATCCACTCGGTCCGGGTGCTCGGCTGTGACGGCAGCGGCACCACGGCGGGCGTCATCGCGGGCGTGGACTGGGTGACGAAGAACCACAAGTCACCCGCCGTGGCCAACATGAGCCTGGGCACCGACACGGACCCGGCGCTCGACGAGGCGGTGCGCCGCTCCATCGCCTCGGGCGTCGTCTATGTGCTCGCCGCTGGCAACGAGTCGGGGGACGCGTGCAAGCACTCCCCCGCCCGCGCTCCGGAGGGCATCACCGTGGCCGCCACGGACACGAGCGACAAGCGCGCCCACTTCTCCAACTACGGCGACTGCGTGGACGTCTTCGCGCCCGGCAACAAGATCACCTCCGCCTGGCACTACGGTGACTTCCAGACGCGCATCCTGAGCGGCACCTCCATGGCCGCGCCGCACGTGACGGGCGTGGCCGCGCTCTGGCTGGAGCTCAACCCCCAGGCCACCCCCGACGCCGTCGCCAGCGCGCTGTTCGAGAACGCCACCACGGGCGAGGTGCGCAGCGCGGGTGAGTGCACGCCCAACCGCATGGCGTACTCGGGCTTCATCGGCGCCGTGCCGCTCAACCCCACGGTGAGCAACCCGCCCGGGCCCTCGCCGACGACGGTGAGCGGCGAAGGCGCCAAGTAGGAATCCGGCCGCGAGGACCCTCCCCCTCGCGGCCCCCGAGGGCCGGACTCCGTCTCCACGGCGGAGCCCGGCCCTCGTCTTTCCGGCGCACGAGCGCCCACGGTCAGGAAGCGGAGGCCCCTCGCGTCCCGCGAGCCACCCCGTCGGCCGCGCTCCCGCGTCCCACGAGGGACACGCGAGGAGCCCCATGGCCACGCTGAACATCACCTACGACGGCATGTCCGCGGACGTGCCGGTGGAGCTGGACCGCCCCGTCTCCGACGCCGACGTGCGTCGCATCGCCACGGAGATGGTGCGCTCGGGCGGCGTGCCCGGTCTGCACGTGGCGCATCTGCGCGAGGACGCGTTCCAGCACTTCATGGTGGACCGCTTCCGGGGCGCCCGGGGCGACGAGCGCATCTACCTGCGCCCCAAGGTCCCCTTCGGCGCGCGGTGAGGTGACGCCATGCGAATCGTCTTCTGTGGCGTGGGGGCCATCGGCTCGCAGGCGGCCGTGCTGTGCCGCAACCTGGAGGCCACGTTGGTGTTCATCGACTTCGACCGCGTGGAGTCCAAGAACCTGCTCTCGCAGGCCTACGTGAAGCCCTCGGCGGGGAAGAACAAGGCCGAGGCGCTCAAGCTCCAGCTCCTCAACCTGCACGGCGTGAAGGCGGAGTCCTTCGGCGTGCGCGTCACCCGCGACAACGTGGCGGCGCTGTGCGGCGGCGCGGACCTGGTGGTGGACTGCTTCGACAACCAGGACAGCCGCCTGCTGCTCTCCGGGTTCGCTCGCGAGGTTGGCAAGCCGCTGGTTCACGGCGCGGTGAGCGCGGATGGAACCTTCGGTCTGGTGCGCTGGGACGAGCGCTTCACGCCGGACGCCGAGGACACCGCCGGACAGGCCACCTGCGAGGGCGGCGCGCACCTGCCGCTGTTGGGATTGCTGGCCGCGACGCTGGCTCGCGCCATCCAGGACTTCGTCGACCACGGCACTCGACGCGACGCCCTGGTGAACCTGTCGGCCGTCGTCCCCACCGCGGGCACGTGACGCGAGCTGCCCGAAGCAGGGCGGTGTCAGGGATGAAAACCATCCGCCGTAGATTCCCCGCAAGCTCGTTGGCAGCGCAGCAACGCGGGTGTCGTCCAGCGGCAGGATGACGGTTTCCCATACCGTCGACACGGGTTCGAATCCCGTCGCCCGCTTCGCCTCACGCAACAAACCCTACCGGGGTCGTCTAACAGCAGGATGGCGGAATCTGACTCCGCAGGCGCAGGTGCAACACCTGCCCCCGGTTCTCTTGCTCCCACTGCACCGTGTCCCTGATGCGCTCGGGAGACCGGACCGCGCCCCCCGCGGCGAAGCTCTTCTGGCGTACGCTGCTGGACAGCGCGGGCCGCGCGCGTCCGAGGGCCTGAAGCGAGTCGGGCGAGGGCCATTGCGCGGAAGGTGTTCTCTCCCGCGCGCATGGCCCTCGAGGTGGCTCAGAGCTTCACCGCGAGCACATCCACCTTCTCGATGGACGGAGGCTGCGCGAGCAACTCCGGTGCCTGGGCCATCAGGGCCGCGGCGACCTTGCCCGCGAGATGCGCCTGCCGACCCGCTTCGTCCGCGAAGGTATCGAAGATGCCGAAGGAGCTCGGACCGAGGCGAATCGCGAACCACTGCGCCGTCGCCGGCTCCGCCTGGACCAAGGGCAGCCCTCCCTCCAGGAACCGCTGCACGTCGGCCTCCTTGCCCGCCTTCGCCTCCAGGCGGACCAGCAGCCCCACGTGAACGTTCCCAGCCTTCTGTGATTGCGTCGTCATGGATTCACCCTCGTGCAAGTGGACAAGGCTCGGCCCCGCCCCAGCAGGGACGTGGGCCGCGCGCTGAGAGTCCTGTGGTACGGCGTCGGGTCGCGAGGCGCTGGTGGAGACGGCGTCCAGCGCGTTCGCGATGGGCCTATCTATAGGCCTCGCCGCCGCTCACCGTGAATGCCGTGACGTCAATGGATGGATAGTCATCACCTATGGGCGAAGACCGTCATGCCTTCTTCACGAACTCCGACTTGAGCCCCATCGCGCCGATGCCGTCGATCTTGCAGTCGATGTCGTGGTCCCCATCGACCAGGCGGATGCTCCGGACCTTGGTGCCGACCTTGACCACCGTCGAGGAGCCCTTGACCTTCAGGTCCTTGATGACGGTGACGCTGTCGCCGTCCTGCAGCAGGTTGCCGTAGGCGTCACGCACCTCGCGCTTCGCTTCCCCCGGCTCGACGGCGACGGCGGCGGCCGACCACTCATGGGCGCACTCCGGGCAGACGTAGAGGCTCCCGTCTTCGTACGTATAGGCGGAGTTGCACTTCGGGCAGGGAGGCAAGGTGCTCATGTCGATTCCAAGGAGAGAGACACGAACGCATATACACGAGCGATGCGCCGAAGGGCCCCTCTCCATCACCTCCAGCCGAGGGCTACAGGAACTCGTCCCCTCCCCGTGTCTCCGGCTCCTGCGCGGAGAGGAGGACATCCCCGGCCCCCTGCTCCACGCGGAGGCCCAGGCCCATCGCCGTCAACTCCTCGAGCGCGGTGAGGGCCTCCATCACGGGCTGGACGTCCGCGACCTTGGCGGGCACGGCGATGCGCTCGAGACGCGAGCCCACCTGTTCCAGCAATACGTGAGGAGGGTGTGCCTCGACATATCGGCCGTACAGATATGCGGGCGCGCACAGCTGGGAGACCCCCGAGGGAGCGACGGCCGAGACGAACGCATCGAAGCGCGCCCTCACCTCCTCCATCGAAGTCTCCTTCCGCCACAAGCCGAGCAAAGAGCGCAGGAAGTCCAGCAGCGGCTGCGAGCGACTCCCTCCCATCTTGCCTGAGGCGACCTCCAGTGCCCTTGCTGCGCGCGCGGAGTCCGGTTCGACGAAGAACAGCGGCAGCACCTCGTCGAGGCCTGGCGTGTAGAGCGGCTCGGCGAGCTGCTCCGGTGCGCCCGCGAACGCGCGCAGCGTCTCGGACTCGAGCGGCTCGCCCGCGAGCCAGCGGCACCACAGCGCCTCGAGAGAGCCCGCTGCGAGCGACGCGCGGCGCAGCAGATGGGGGCGAGCCTGCTCCACGCCTCCGAACAACACGACCGTCACCAGGTCGCCGAAAGCAGGCCCCTCGGGAAACTCGAGCGCGTCCACCCCCGTCCAGCGCGCGTAGCGCTTGCGCTTCAGGTCACGATGAATCTCGCTCGCCGCCTCACTCCACGCGGACCAGGGCACACCGAGCGCCGCGTAGTCCTTCCTCAGGCCCTCGTCCGCGGGGGCCGAGACTTCGTTGGGGCGCTTCTTGAAGTCGGCCCGTACGCGCTTGAGTTCCTTCGCGAGTGCGGGCAGCTCCTCCGCCGGACAGCCTCCTGTCAACAGTCGGAGACGGGAGACGGGAACGCCGGTCAACTTGAGCAGCCAGGCTTTGAACGCCGACCAGGCGGGTGCGGAGAGGTGTCGTGACTCCAAGGGCTGTCCTCGCTCAGGCGGCAGGGTGTTCGCGTCATGATAGCCGCGGCGCGAGCCTTGGAGGCCCGGCTCGGCCGTGCGGCACCAGGTCAACGCGCGCTGCCCGCCGGGGCGCCCAGACGCTGCTCATAGGCATCCAGCGTCCGCTGCCAGGCGGGCCGTTGCTCACAGCGCTCGCGATAGGCGGAGACCTTCGGAAAGCCCTCCAGCACGCCCGAGTTGCGGACCTCACGCAGGACGGTGACCATCAGGATGTCGGCCACGGTGAACACCTCGCCCGCGAGATACGGACGGTCCCCCAGCCAGGCCTCCACCGCGCCCAGCACGCGCTCGGCATACTGGACCACCCCGGGACGTCGCTGCGCGCCAGTGGGGTCCGCGGCGCCGAGCAGGTCGATCATCACCAACTGGAACATCGGGGGCTCGACGCTGTTGAGCGCGGCGAAGCACCACCGCATCACCTGGGCGCGGCCTTGGAAGTCCGCGGGAATCAACCGGCCCGTCTTCTCCGCGAGGTACAGCAGGATGGCGCCCGACTCGGTGAGCACGAAGCCCTCGTCGTCGAGCACCGGCACCTGGGCGAACGGGTTCCTCTGCCGGAACTCCTCGCTCGAGAGTTCCCCCGCGGGATGGTCCGCACCGTGGACCCGATAGGGAACGCCGAGTTCCTCGAGTGCCCACAGGGCACGCAAGTCTCGCGTGAGCCCCACCACCTTCGAGTTGACGCGACCAAAACCATAGAGCGTGAGCATTCCATCAGTATTGGCACCCACCCGCCTGCCGTCGAGGGCGTTGTGCTCCCCCAAGAGCTTCGATATCTCGCATGGAGAGGATGATGGACTGGCGTCCCTGGGTATGATGCGGGTCATGCACCCGACACGCCGTCTTCTGGCTCGTGGACCGTGGCTGTTGGATCTGCGTCCGCACCGGCTCATCGTCTTCCACGGAGCGGAGGGCGTGCGCCGTGAGATAGGCGGAGACCCGCCGGGTCATTCCCCCACGCCCGTGGTACTCGCCGCGCTCGACGAGGCAAAGGACGTCTGGGTGGGGAGTGGAGACGGGCGTGTCTTCCGCGCGCGAGCCAGCGCTCCCATCCAGGCCTTTCCGAAGGAGTGCTTCGATCTCACCTCCGACGGGAACCGGCTCATCGGCGCGTCGGTGGATGGAGCCCTCGCGCTGACGACCCTCTTCGCGAGCGATGGGTCCGGGCAGGATTGGAAGCCCATGCCGCTGCCCGAGCCCGTGTCCGCCACGCACGGGTATGGATACTCCGAGGGGCTCCCGCTTCCGGAGTCCCCTGACGGGGCGTTCCTCGACACCAGCCCCTTCGGCATCACCGTCGTGGAGAAGGGCCGGGGCCGCGTCCATGTGCTCCGCTCAGGAGCGACTCAGCCGGAGGGAGCACTCCGGATGGAGCCGGGCCATGAGCAGGACCTCTGGCGGGCCCAGGCCACGCCTCATGGCGTCCTCCTGCTGCTCATCGTCAACTACAGGCTGACGGCGCTCCTCCACTTCGCGCTCGACGGAACCCTGCTCGGCTCCCTCCCGCGGAGTGAGAGCGATGAGGACGAGGATGAGCTGACTTGGGGCGGCGCCGGGATGTGTGTCCTCGATGCGGACCGGGCGCTCCTCTTCGTCCAGGACAAGATGCTCCTGGTGTCCCTGCCCGGGCTCGAGGTGCTCGAGACGCTCGAAGGGGAATGGCCTCGACCCGTGGCCGTGACGCCCGCGGGGCCTGACCAGTGGTGGGTGGGCCCCGAGGACAATGACGCGCTCTTCCTGCTCACCACCGAGCCCGGCCAGCCCTTGCGCATCCACGCCACGACCCATCCGGTGAACCCAGGCGCGCCGCTCGAATCGAGTGAACGTGTGGGGTGAGAACGCCGGCGCTACGGGGTTGAAGCGGGGGCCTGCTGGGCGAGCTGGGCCACGTGCTTCGGTTTCACGGACTCCCCCGTGGAGCGGATGAATTTCTCCAGGTCCGCCTTGAACGCATGGCAGTCCGGATAACGCTCATCCCGCTCATGGGCGAGGATGGCTCGCAGGGCGTCAGGCAGGTCCGGCCGGTGCCGCGGAGCGCCTGCAGCTGGAGTTGCTCAAGCGCAGCCTGCAGCCGCACTTCCTGATGAACACGCTGGGCGCGCTGAGTGAGTGGGTGGAGACGGAGCCCGCGCAGGCCGTGCGATTCATCGAGGCCCTGGGCGCGGCGTACCGGCATCTGCTCGCGGTCTCCGGTGAGCGCACCATTCCGCTCGCGCGGGAGCTGGAGCTGTGCCGCGCCCACCTGGAGGTCATGGGCTGTCGACAGGGCACGGCCTTCCACCTGGAGACCGAGGGCGTGGACCTGGGAGCCCCCGTCCCCCCTGCCCTGCTGCACACGCTGTTGGAGAACGCCTTCAGTCACAACCGCTACGTCTCACCCCACACCTTCCGGCTCGAAAGCAGCGTCGTCGCGGAGGGAACGGGCCCGCGTCGGCGCTATGTCTTCCTCGCGCCCGTGGGCACGGGACCGGGCAAGGGGGGCGGTGACGGCACGGGCGCGCGCTATCTGCGGGCGCGGCTGGAAGAGGCCTTTCCCGGTGCGTGGCGGCTCGAGGATGGGCCCACCGCCGCGGGATGGATGACCCAGGTGGAGGTGCCGGCGTGAGGTTGCTCATCGTGGAGGACGAGCCGTTGGCGGCGCGACGTCTGGCCCGGCTGTGCGAGCAGCACCTGGGGCCGGGCACCCCGTCCCCGCGCGTCTGCGCGAGTCTGGACGAGGCGCGAGCGCTGTTGGCGGAGCGCACCGTGGACGTGCTGCTGCTGGATTTGAACCTCTCCGGGGAGGACGGCTTCACCCTGCTCACGGAGGCGGTCGCGGGCGCATTCCAGACGGTGGTGGTCTCCGCGAACACCGACCAGGCGCTGCGCGCCTTCGAGCTGGGGGTGTTGGACTTCGTGCCAAAGCCATACACGCCGGAGCGGCTCGCCCTCGCGCTCAACCGTGTCGGAAGCCGCGCGGCCGCGCCCTTGCGCACCCTCGCGGTGAGGAAGGGCGGAGGCGTGGTCCTCGTGCCCCTGGACTCCGTCGCGTACATCCAGGGCGCTGGGGATTATGCCGAGCTGGTCCTCCGAGGCGGGGGCACCGAGCTGAGCGAGAAGAGCCTGGAGCGACTCGAGCAGCTGCTCCCCACCGACTTCCTCCGCATCCACCGCTCCTATCTCATCCGGGTGACGGACATCCGCGAGCTCGTCGCCTCGGAGGGCTCCCGCACCGCGGTGGAGCTGCGAGACGGCACCCGACTGCCAGTGGGTCGCAGCCGACTGCCCGTCCTGCGCAAGCGGTTGGAGGTGTAACCAACGACTTGCGTCAAACGCAGTCACGAACCGCCCATGGTATGGTGTTCCCCCTTCGAGGAGGACACACATGCGGTCATTCATTCTCGGTGCGCTGCTGGCGACGTTGGCGGGTTGTGGCGGTCCCATGACGCAGGAGGGCGAGCCGGACCTGGCCTCGCAGGAGGCGCCGCTGCCGGACTGCTCCAACGAGCCGAACGCAAGCCTCCACAGGTTCTACAGCGACGCCACTTACACCCAGCTCATCGGTGAGTTTGGTTGCTACTGCGGCGGGCTCTACGTCTGGGGTGGCCGGTCGAACTATTCGCTGTACATCCAGGAGTGCTGAGCTGACGCATCCGGCGGAGGCGGCATCCCTCCAGGGGCTGCCGCCCGCCCGGCCACTTGCACCATGGAAGTGCAGCCCGAGCGTACTGCCTCAGGGGAGGATGACGCAGTCGGGGCGGCTGCGCTTCACATAGTAGTCCGACATGCGCCCCTCGACCTCGAGCGAGTTGCCGCAGAGGCAATAGCCCGTGCCCACCACCGTCGTGCGCGCGGCGTCCGAGTAGAACGTCACTTCATAGTTCTGAAAACCGCACACCCGGCTCAAGGCAGCGCTCTCGACCTGCCCGAGCACGTCGGGCTCCTCGGCGACCGGCCCGGCGCCACCACAGCCCATCGACAGCACCGCTGCAAACACTGCTCCGATGATGCCTGCTCGCATCTGGCCCTCCTGGATGTGGATTGTTGCTTTGGACAACCCATCCAGGATAGCACGAGAGGAACTGGGATTGCCGTCCGGGCCGGAATGGACAGGCAGGCGCTGCCCCATCGCGGCGGCGAAGCTTGAGGCCTATTCCGGGGAGGCGCCCAGCACCGGCGCCAAGTCCGGGTCTGCCTTCTGCATCGCCCGGCGATACGCAGGCCGCGCGCCGATGCGCTGCAGGTACGCCAGAATGTTCGGCCAGGGCGAGAGGTCATACGGTTTGAACAGCCGCATCGTGGTCAACGAAAACACGGTCATGATGTCCGCGGCCGTCAATGCGTTGCCGGCCAGATGGGGAGCCTCGCCCAGCCGCTTCTCCAGGGTGGAGAGGACGAGCGTGAAGCGCTCCCTGGCCGCATGCAGCAGCGGGGACCCACCCGAAGGGTCGACTCGCTCCAGGTATCTCACCTGCAGGACGACGGGCTGCAGCGTCCCGTTGGCGAAGTGGAACCAGTAGAGGTAGTCGGCGAAGCCGGGCTCGCCGGGCTTCGCCGCGAGACGACCGCCTCCATGGGTCTGGATGAGATAGTCACAGATGGCTCCAGACTCCCCGAGGACCCGGTCTCCATCGGTGAGGATGGGCGCCGTGCCCATCGGATGGAGGGCCTTGTACTCCGGCGGCGCGAGCCGGTTGTCGGCCCGGCGCTCATAGCGTTTCAGCACATAGTCCAGCCCGAGCTCCTCACAGAGCCAGACGATGCGCTCGGACTGTGAACGGCCGAGGTGATGAAGGGTCAGCAAGACAGCGCTCCTGCCCGCGGCGTTGTGGTGGTCATGCGCGAACCGTAGGCTGCGGGTGGCACGGCGAAAAGACGTGCCCGGATACCGGTATGGCGACTACCACCCTCCCCGAATTCCTCCGCGCCCATCGAGAGCGACTCCAGCCCGAAGCGACCGGGAGGAGGCGCACACCAGGGCTGCGTCGCGAGGAGGTCGCGGCGCGCGCCGGCGTGAGCGTCACCTGGTACACGTGGCTCGAGCAGGGGCGCGGCGGGGTCCCCTCCGACGACGTGCTCGAACGACTCGCTCGCGCGCTCGAGCTCGACGACACGAACCGCGAGATGCTGTTCCTGCTCGCGCATGAACGCCCACCTCCGCGCCGCCACACGCCGCCCGCCGACGTCACACCCGCCCTGCAGCGCGTGCTGGACAACCTCCACGTCCCCGCGCTCGTGAAGACGCCGACGTTCCAGATCGTCGCGTGGAATCGCGCCGCCGTGGTGCTGTTCGGCGACTACGCCGCCATGCCGGAGCGCGAGCGAAACATGCTGCGCCGGGTCTTCCACCCCCAGGCCACCACGTTCCTGCCCCACGCCGAGGACATGCAGCGCACCTGCCTCGCCGCGTTTCGCGTCGCCATCGCGCGCGCGGGAGCCACGCAGGAGGCGGCCGCGCTCGTCGACGAGCTGCAGGCGACGAGCGAGGACTTCCGCCGTCTCTGGGCCGAGAACGAGCTGCACACACACGGCGTGAGGTCCAGGCGGCTCGTTCGCCCCGACGTGGGTGAACTCCGGTTCGAGGCGTCCATGTTCACCGTCGATGACAGCGACGGCCTCAGCCTGGTCGTCCTCTCGCCGGTGGATGACGCCTCCGCGCGGGCGGTCGAGCAGCTGCTCCGGGAGCGAGCGCCGCCGCCCTGAGGCGCACCGCGCGCGTCCACCAGGCACGACCCGAGGATGCTCGGAGCCTTGTCAGGGATGAAAATCATCCACCGTGGATTCTCCCTGAAAGGAGCGGTGACCATGACCCTGGTGACGAAGCGAACGAGCCCGACGAAGTTCAGCTATCGAAGCATCCTCTGGACCCAGCTCGACGCCGCCTCCCGTTCGCACGTGGGCGCCGCCTCGATTTCCATCGTGGGATTCGGCCACATTCACGGCCATCCGCCCGCCCCCTGCTGAGGCTCGCGCTCCGTTACCCAAGCGCCAAGCCACGCAGAGGCCGGGCTCCCATCCAGGGGACCCGGCCTTTCGGCTTTCAGGGCCCCACGACTCCTTCCGGGGACGTAGAGCGTTAGGGCAGACGCGCGGGCCTGTAGAGCCCGAGCCCGACAGGGCCCGCTGGGTTCGACTCCCAGCGTCCCCAAAACACACAGACTTCGCTTCACGGGGTATGGCTCTAAGGCAGAGTGCTCGTCTGATAAGCGAGCGGTCCCGGTTCGATTCCGGGTACCCCGACATCATGTTGGCCGAAGGCGAATGGTGAGCCACCGGGATGTGACCCCGGCGAAGAGGGTTCGATTCCCTCCGGTCAACCTCGAAAGTCCACGGAGCGTCGTGAATGCAATGCCACCCGTCAGCATCTGGGCGTGCGCGTTCGCGAGGCGCTGGAGTCAGCACGTCCCGTCCTGACAATTCGACGCTGCATGCCATTGGACCTGGGCGGGACGCCGAGGTCTACTCCGCGGTGCTGTTCGAGCGGAGGCATTTCAATGGACGTCCGTCGACCCAAGGTTGCTCTGGAGGAAGCCTACCTCCACCCCGCGGATGTCGCCCGAGTGCTCAGCGACGAGGCCGCCCTTGTCCAGCTCTCCGATGGCGGTGGCGTCACGACCGACTATTACCGGCCGATCCTGCAGCGCCTCGGCGACTTCGATGAGGCCCGCCTGCGCAGCATGGATGAGGCGGGCATCGCTCACGCGATCCTGTCCCTGACCGCGCCAGGCATCCAGCGCATCGTCGACCCAGGAAAGGCCGCCACGCAGGCCCGGCTCGAGAACGACTTCCTGGCGGAGCGCATCGCGGAGCACCCCGAGCGCTACTCGGGATTCGCCGCCGTCGCACTTCAAGCGGGAGCAGAAGCCGCCGCCGAAGCCCGCCGGGCAGTCACCGAGCTGGGCTTCAAGGGCGTGCTCATCAACGGCTACACCAACACCGCGGACCCGAACGTCGGCCTCTACCTCGATGAGCCTTCGCTCTACGGATTCTGGGAGGCCGTCTGTGAGCTGGACGTCCCGGTCTACCTGCACCCCCGCCCAGCGCTTCCGGGAGGGCTCGCGGCCTACGCGGGCCACCCCGAGATGAAGGGCGCCACCTGGGGCTTCGGCACCGAAACCGCTTCCCACACCGTCAGGCTTCTCTTGGGCGGCCACTTCGACCGCTTCCCGAGCTGCAAACTCATCCTCGGACACATGGGCGAGGGGCTCCCCGCCCTGCTGTGGCGAACGCAAAACATGTTCGAGCTGAACCGCTTCGACAAGCGGCTCAAGAAGACGCTGCCAGAGTACTTCGCCGACAACATCTGGCTCACCACGAGCGGGAACTTCTCCGACAGCGCGCTCACGAACGCCGTCCTCACCGTCGGGGCCGACCACATCATGTTCTCGGTCGACTACCCCTACTCCGAGAGCGCTCCCGCGGCGGCATGGATCGACCGCGCCCCCATCAGCGAGCTCGACCGACGGAAAATCACCCACGGCAATGCCAGGGACCTGTTCCAACTCCGGCTGGACTCAAGCCCTCATCGGCGCCTCCCCTAGGAAAACCCGAAAATCCCCCCTACTTCGTGCCCCGTGGGGCGCCCTGGCCAATGGCGCTCGAGCTGACTCGCCGCTTCCAGTGGCGTTTCTACGCTCCCCGCACGCGACTTCCCGCCCGGCCTCTCGTTGGTCTCCACAGGGGGCGAAGCGGTGTCTTCGGGCCCGTCAAACAGGATGATTCGTGCTCAAATCAGGGTTCCTTGGGGTTCTCTTCGCCTTGCTGCCCACCGTCGCGCTGGCGACCCACGTTCCAGGCGGCGTCCTCGCCAGTGACACCACCTGGACCCCGGCGGGGAATCCCTGGACGCTCCAGGGCACCCTCACCATCCCGCAGGGAGTCACCCTGACGCTGGAGCCTGGGGTCACGGTGATGGCCTCGAGCGACACCGCTCTCAAGCTCGAGGTCCTGGGGACCTTGGTGGCCGTGGGGACTCAGACCTCTCGCATCAACATCCAACTCCAGACCCACAGCATCCGGGTCCGGGGGACCGTGGTCGCCGACCATCTCAACGTCGTGGGAGGCCAGCCCTCCTTCGATGTGGAAGGCCAAGGCTCGGCGACCTTCAACCACAGCACGCTGCAGTCCGGCGCCCCTTCCTTGAGTATCAGGAGTGGCAGCGTCGACTTCGAGAACGGTGTCTTCAATTACTGCAAGCAGGTGATGTTGAACTCCGGGGGCAAGTCGACCATCCGCTCCAGCGTGATTCATGGATGCACCCCGACGGGCACCACGCCTCTCATCAAGATCAGCAACGCGTCGCCACAGGTGACGCTCGTCCACAACACCTTCTTCGACAATCGCGGGGCCGCCATCACCGGGGCCATGCCAGGGGGACCCACGGACGTCTCCATCACCATCCACGACAACATCATCATCGGCCGGGAGTCACACGGGATGTGGCTGACGAATGTCCTCGCGCCCGTCGTTCATCACAACGTGGTGTGGGGCTTCACGGACGCCAACTACATCGGCGTCAGCCCCGGGGAGGGGAGCGTCAATGCCAATCCCCTCCTCCAGGGCTTCGCCTCTCTCTCCGAGAACTCACCCGCGAGGAATGCCGCCTCGGACGGGACGGACATCGGAGCCTTCGCCTATGCGGGACATCCAGTCCACCCCACCCTCCTCGAGGGCATCCTGCGCTCGGACCGGACGCTGACCGGTGACAACGTCGTCACCGGAGACCTGAGCGTCCCCGCGGGCATCACCCTGACGCTCGCGCCGGGTGCCAACGTCACCGTCAAGAGCTGGAAGGATGGGCCCGGGGATGGAAGCGTGCTGGTGAAGGTCCTCATCGCGGGCACGCTGAAGGCCGAAGGCACGGTGCAAGCACCTGTCCGGTTCAATCATGAGCATGACTACGAGGTGACCACGCTCCAAGGCGCGGCGAGCTTCAAACATGCCCACGTGACGGGATACCTGACCCTCCAGGGCCCCGCGACGTTCGAGGACGTCAACCTGGGGGACTCCAGGATCTCCCTCCGGGGCACCAGCTCCGCCACGTTCAAGGACATCTCGGGGACGGGCACCGGCGCCATCTCGCTCAGGGACGACAGCACCGCCACGGTCGAGAACCTCACCTTCTCGGGCGGAGGTCTGTACGCCTCGGGGAACAGCACCCTGACGGTCAAGGATGCCACGCTGACGCAGGGCAGCGTCGTCGTCAGCGGAACCGCTATCGCCACCCTGACAGGCGCCACCCTCAGGGAGGGCTACACCTGCCTGAGGGTCGAGGGAGGCTCACTCACCTTCGAGCGTGGCACGCTCGAGAAGTGCTCCACCGCGGTCGAGGCCACGGGGGGCATCATGAACCTCTCCTACAGCCTGGTGCGAGACAGCCGCTGGGCGCCCCCCGCGAAGGCGAGTGGCCTGCACCTCGCGAATGCCTCCGCGTCCATCGTCCACAACACCATCATCAACAACGAGTGGAGTGGCATCTACGTCTCCACCCAACCGCAGAACACCGTCGAGATTCGCGACAACATCATCAAGTCCAACGAGTTCACGGGCATCGAGGTCGTGGCGGCGTCCAACATCTCCCTCCACCACAACACGGTCTGGGGCCATACCAGCAACTACAAGGGGAGCCCCACGCTGGGCCCCGGCAGCCTCACCCAGGATCCGCTCTTCGTCAGCCCGCGCCACCTGACGATTCTCGACACCTCACCCTGTCGCAATACCGCTTCGGATGGAACGGACATGGGAGCCTTCCCCTACGTCCCCATCCCTGGCGCGTCCATCGTGCTGGCCCAGTATTCCCTCACGACGTCTGGCAATACGAAGAGCTCCGTCAGCGCCACGGTCTACGACGTGGATGGCCTGGAGCTTCCCCATGCCGTCATCACCTGGTCGGTCCCCGCCGAAGTGGGGACCATCGACGCGAGCGGGGTCCTCACGACGGGGTGCACGCTCGGCGCCTACCCTGGAGCGATGGTCGCGCGGTCGGGGAATGCCACCGCCTCGGTGGATGTGACGGTGACGCTGGGGTCCGTCCAGACGGTGGTGGTGACTCCGTCGGAGGTGACGCTGCAGATCGAAGAGACTCGGCAGTTCTCCGCGAAAGGCGTGGATTACTGCGGCTACGAAATCCCGACGACCTTCCGATGGACCACGGCCCACACCTCGGCGGGGCGCATCTCCGCCAGCGGCCTCTACACCGCGAGTTCCTATACCTATAGCAATGCCAAGGGGGTTCAGGTCGAAGCGGGCGGCAAGACGGGCTACGCGAGCGTGACCATCCTCCCGGGGCCGTTGCATCGCATCACCCTGTGGCCCGAGACCGTCACGATGGTCGTGAACTCCGCGATGGCGTTCCATGCCTCGCCGCTCGACCGGGCGGGGAACCCCCTGCCCGGCACCGTCGCCTGGAGTGTCGTCGGGGGAGGCGGCACCATCGACTCCACGGGCTACTTCACCGCGGGGACCGTCGCGGCCCCCTTCCCGAAGACCGTCCAGGCTTCGTTCGGAGGGCTCACGGTGGCAGCGGATGTCACCGTGCTGCCGGGATGGCTCCATCGCGTCCAGGTGGTGCCCGACGCCAACGAGGTGAGGACCGGGGGTAGCATCCAGTTCACCGCGTTCGGGTTCGACGAATGGAACAACAGGCGGGACGGGGTCCCGACGTGGTCCGTGAGCAACCCCGCGCTGGGGACCATCGATGCCAACGGTCTGCTCAAGGTGGGCACGGTGGCGGGGGTCTATCCGGACGCCGTGACGGCGACGCTGGGCGACCTCTCGGACACCGTCGACGTCACGGTGCTCCCAGGGCCGTTGTCGCGGCTCGTCCTCACGCCGCCCTTCGCCACGCTGGAGCCCCTCGGCACGCAGCGGTTCGGGGTGATGGGGTTCGACGTGGATGGCAACCCACGCACCATCGCGCCCAGGTGGTCGGTGGTGAAGCCGGGCTCGGGGTCCATCTCGCCGGAGGGACTCTACACCGCGCCCAGGGTCGCGGGGACGTATGACAACGTCGTGAGCGTCACCGTGGACCACATCACCCTCAACACCACCGTCTTCGTGAAGCCCGCCGCCATCCGCCGCGTGGAGATCTCACCGGTGGACGCCTCCGTCGTCGTGAAGGGCACCGTGCCGTTCAAGGCGAAGGCGTTCGATGCGTACGACAACGAGGTCACCTCGTTCACGCCTTCATGGAGCGTCGTGAAGGGAGGGGGCAGCATCAGCTCCACGGGCCTCTTCACCGCGGGCACGGTGGCGGGGACGTACGCGGACACCCTCCAGGTCACGGTTGCGGGCGTGACGAAGACGACCCACGTCACCGTCACGCCCGGCCCCGTGAGCCGCATCGCCATCTCCCCGCAGGGGCCCACGGTGGCGGCGGGGGGCTCGGTGGCGTTCAGCGCGAAGGCGTTCGATGCGTACGACAACGAGGCCACCTCGGAGCCAGCGACCTGGAAGGTGGTGAATGGCGGAGGCTCCATCGATGGCGCGGGGGGCTTCACCGCGGGCATCGTGGTGGGGGCCTTCTCGGGGACTGTGCAGGTCACCCTGGGGGGAATGGCGGAGCAGACCTCCGTCTCCGTGGTGGCCGCCGCGCCGAGCCGGGTTGTCCTCTCGCCGCAGAATCCCACGATTCCCACGGGGGGCTCGGTGACGTTCAGCGCGCAGGCGTTCGACATGTACGGCAACGAGGCCCCCGCCTTCCCGGCCACGTGGCAGGTGGTGAATGGAGGAGGCACGGTCGACGCATCGGGCATCTTCCGCGCGGGCACGGTGGGCGGAACCTTCTTGAACACCGTCCAGGTCACCGTGGGGGGCGCGACGGGGACGACCTCGGTGACGGTCACTGCGACGACGCCGAATCCCGAGCCCGAGTGCCGACAGTCCTCGGACTGTGGCGGGGGGGAGACGTGCAACGCGGGTGTCTGCGTGGCGCCTCCTGCTTCGGGTGGGAACGAAGGGGGTGGCGGCTGCAGCAGCTCCGGCAATGGGACGTCGGTGTTCGGGCTGCTGGTGCTGGCGCTGCTGGCGGTCGAGTCGCGGAAGCGGCGCACCCCGCGGTGAGAAGTGCGGCGCCTCTCCACTTCAGGTGGGGAGGCGTCTTTCCCCGGAGCCGAAGACCCAAGGAGGGTGCCCACACGGGCCACGCGGCGTAGTCGAGAAGAACCGCGCCTTGTGAGGGACGAAAATCCCGCACCGTGTCCGACGCGGGACCTGACCTCCTCCACGATCTCCGCCCGCACCCCTCTGCTGAGGCTCGCGCTCCCTCACCGAAGCGCCAAGCCACGCAGAGGTCGGGCCCCTACTCCTTCCGCAAACATCCAGCGCTCGGGAAGGCGGCGGGCCTGTAATGCCCAAGCCCGACAGGGCACGCGGGGCTGGCTGCCGCGTCCCGGCAACCGCAGCCCGAGGCCCACCTCCAGCCGCTGCACGGTGCATCTCACCCGGAACGTCCTCGCCAAGGCCTCCTGGCGGCTGCGTGGACAGCTCGGCAAGGAGACCTCGGTTGTCTTCTCTCCATGACACCAGGGAGCACCTGGATGCATTCCAGTCAGGCCTGGGCCGACAGGTCCCCGAGGCCATGGAGTGCCTGCGCGAAGGCTTTGCCTCGGCCACCTGCTTCTTCTCCTTCCCCAAGGCCCACTCGGCCTGGAGCATCTCCAAGGCGAGGAGAAGCGCGGCATCCGCTCCGTGGACGCCTTCCCGGACCGCGTCTGCGCCCTGCGCCGCATCCCCGCCGTCGCCCTCGAAGTCACCGGCAGCTGGGATGACCGCCGCTACCTCGACAGGACCCGGCTGACACCAAACCCAGACACCACTGGGTGATGCCCCGAAGGAGCCTTCCTCCCCCGCACCCCTTCGAATCAACCACACACGATTCGGGACTTGACCGACAGAAATCGGAGAGCGCATCAGGCCGTCCCCGCACACCCTGCCGCGCATGCATCCCGGACGACGCGTCGAAGGGGAAGGCCATACGCCTCAGTCACTCGCTTCTCCCTGATAGCGCACGCGGACATCCACCAGCAGGAAGGGATGAAGCGGCCCTCTCCTGCGTCGACGGTGCCAACAGGCAGCCATTCAGACGGGCACATCCATGCCATGGCCTTCCTGTCGATGGTCCTCCAGTGATTGCCGGCTGGCAGCCGGCGAACGTTTGCCATTAAAGTGTTGCGTGCCTGGCAGGAGTAAGCAAGGAAGGGTGTCGTTCATTCCATGAGGGGGGGTGGTCCATTCCGGCTTCGCCTTACTCCTCGGGGGGAGACACTCGATGCGAAGTCATCCTGGTGTGCTGTCGCCGTGGGGCCTGTATGTGACGCTGGCCTTGTCGCTAGGGGCGTGTGCCGTGGAGTCCCTCGATGAGAAGGGAGGTCCTCTCGAGGCTGGAGTGTCGCAGGAGGGTGACGCGGCGTTGACGCGTGAGCGGCCGGCAGCCTTCACGTGGGACCCGTATGCGGACGCGGTGGTGTCGAGCACCACGGCCGCGGTGCTCAACGCGAGCGCGGCCCTGGGAGCTCCGGACGGGCAGGCCGCGACCCTGCTGAGCGTGCTCAACTCGGCGCTGGTCCTGGACCTGGGCCAGGGAGAAGAAGGCACTGGAGACCTGCGCGTCTACTACCAGGGCCTCACGCTGGCGCTGGTGGCCCAGGTGGACTTCCTGAAGGCAGATGGGACCTTCATCGGCTCCAGCACCTTGCATCTGAAGGAACTGGGCCTGGGGACGCATATCGCGGTGGCGACGTACCCAGGGAACGTGCCCTATCGCTACGTGAAGCTGAGGGGCGCGGTGCTGGCACTCTACCTGGTGGACGCGGTGGAGACGTCGCTGCGGGCCGTCTGTGGTGACGGAGTCCTGAGTGGATTCGAAGTCTGCGACGACGGCAATCAACTCTCGGGAGACGGCTGCAACAGCGTCTGCCAGCTGGAGCCTGGCTACACCTGCACGGGAGTGCCGACCGTGTGTACCGACATCGATGAGTGCGCCGCCGGTACCGACAACTGCGACGTCAACGCCACCTGTACCAACATCGGAGGCTCCTTCACCTGCGCCTGCAATGCGGGGTACGAGGGCGACGGAGTGACGTGCACCGACATCGATGAGTGCGCCGCCAGTCCCTGCCTGAACGGCGGTACCTGCATCGATGGCGTGGGGAGCTACACCTGCCAGTGCGCGCCTACCTACGAGGGGGCCAACTGCCAGTCCTGCTCCGGCACCCTCGCGGACTGCAACGGGACCTCGTCCGACGGCTGCGAGGTGAACCTCCAGAGCGACGCCAATAGCTGCGGTGCCTGTGGCGTCGTGTGTTCGACGGGGCAGATCTGCTCGAACGCCGCCTGCCAGGCGCCCCCGCCTGGCCAGGTCCCCGGCACGCCAGTCAGTTCCCCCGCGAACCACAGCCCGCTGGCCCCGGCGGTCGCCGATGTGAATGGAGATGGCAAGCTCGACATCCTGGTGGCCAACGCCGAATCCGCGTCGACCGAGACTCCCTCTGGCTCGCTCTCCGTCTTCCTGGGGAATGGCGACGCCAGCGTCCAGCCGGAGGTCACCTACGGGAGCGCCTCGCTCTCCAGCAACGCGGTCGTGGCCGTGGATGTGGACGGCGACGGGTGGCTCGATGCCGTCACCGTCGACGGACAGACCAACGTGCCCCTCGTCAACGGAACCATCAGCGTCTACAAGAACCTGGGCGCGAGCGCGCCCGGGACCTTCGGCGCGCCGACGAGCTTCACCACGGGCACCCCGGGCTCCATCCACCTCTGCACCGGGGACTTCGACCGCAATGGGGTGGCTGACATCGCCACGACCAGCGTGACCCAGAACCAGGTGAGCGTGCTGTTCGGCGGCGGTTCGGGGAGCTTCGGCGCGCCGACGTTCATCGGCATCCCGAACACCGGAGGCGCGCAGTCGACCCTCGCCTGCCGGGACCTGAACAGCGATGGCTTCTCCGACCTGGTGGTGACGAGCCCCGCCAGCGCTCGCCTGTCGGTCCTCATCAACCAGGGCAACGGCACGTTCGCCGCCCCCGTCTCCTACGGCAACGCCGTCAACGGTCAGACGGCGGGCATCGCCTTTGGCGACGCCAACGGCGATGGCATGCTCGACATCCTCTCGAACGGCGCGGCCGGCCGGTACCTCTTCTTCTTCAAGGGGAATGGCAACGGCACCTTCGAGAGCGGCGTTCAGTCCGCCGCCGCAGCCACGACGGCCACCAACTCGGCGCTGGGCGTCGTGGCCAATGACTTCAACGGCGATGGCAGGCTCGACGCCTACATCCTCGTGACAGCGGCCTCGGGCGGCGTCCGCCCGATGACCGGCAACGGCAACGGAGGCTTCACCTCTGGCACCGTCGTCACGACCGGCGCCTCGCCTGGCCTGAATGCCATCGCCACCGCGGACATGGACGCGGATGGATATGCGGATCTCATCCTGACCAACAGGGGCTCCAGCACCGTGACCGTGGTCCCCAACGGCCTCTGAGTCGGTGTCCGCGATGTCGCCATGGGGCGGTGTGCCCTGGTTCCACCGCGGTCTCGGTAGGAGAATCGGTGCGCCGCGTGATTCGCTCGCGGCGCACCGAGAGTCGCGCAGGCGCCTGAACCGCCCTCCACGCCCCAGAAGCCCGGGAGCGTGGAGGGTCGATGCGCTTCAGGGAGGAATCGTCCCGTTGAACGGCACGAATGTGAAGACGTAGAGGTGCCGTTGCACGTGGGCGACGCGATGTGGTGTTTGATGTTGCTCCAGGTGTTGAGCATGACCGCGATGTTGCCGACGTCGTCCAGCACGAACTGGACCTTGTCCCCCGCGAATGCAGAGAAGTGCTGGGTCTGCCAGCGCCCGTACTGATAGCGCTCATAGGTCCGGTCTGATGCTCATTGGGCTGACCGAGGGCGGAGGCTCGTCCGAGGAGCCTCCCCCCCGCTTGCCCCCCCGAGACGGGCCTACAGGCCGACGACGACCACGTCCTTCCAGGAGATGTTGTTGTTCCAGCGCACGTTGTAGAGCGTGCTGGATCCCGGCAACTCCGGCACGGTCATCGGGTCCCGAGCAGACTCCCAGCGTGTCAGCAGGCTGTAGTTGCCCGGGACCGGCACGCTCGCCCACGGCAGGGTGACCTCCAGCGTGGCGCCCGGCGCGAGGCTGGGGACGTAGCTGCCGCCGATGTAGATCCAGTCGTAGGGCCAGATGGCCGACAACCCCGCCGCTGAGTAGTAGATCTGCAGCGTTCCGGTGGCCACGCTGCCAACCGGTGCCACCGGCCCGTTGTTACGCAGTGTCACGTAGATGTGGTTCATGTAGCCGGACGCGGGGTTCTGGTGCCCCACGCAGTTGGGGGTCCAGCACACGCGAATGTCGGGGCTCATCCAGGTGGGGTTCAGCGTCGGGAGGTAGCCGATGTCCTTGGCGTTGTCCTTCGTATAGACGTCCGAGGGACACGGCGTGACGACGAGGGTGATGAAGTCCACCGCGGAGTCGTCCTGGACGAAGACGTCCACGTAGCCCAGCGAGTTGAGGGTGGGGATGAGGTTGACGCCGCCAGGCAGCGAGGCCAGGTTGAGGTTGATGGTGCCGGTGCTGCCGACGGGTATGCCCAGGTTCGTCAGGGACTCGCTCCATCCCCCGGTGAGTGGCGCACCCGCCGGGTCCAGGAACATCATGCCCATGGCGTCGTTGTCGGTGGCGTAGTCGAGGTTGGCCACCGTCATCTGAAGCGTGGCTCCGCAGATGTTTCCGTTGCGGCGCAGGGTGGTGAAGGTCGTGGCGAGCCACCGGTTCATGCTCGCGTCATCGAACGGGCGAGAGCCAGGGGTGACATAGCCCGACGCGATGTGGTTCAGGACTCCTTGACTCGGATACACAGGTTCGGTCGGTGCCGCGAAGTAGTCGGCGACGCCGTGGGTGTAGGTCTGCGCATGGGCCGTGCCACTCCAGGTGATGGCAAACAGTGCGAGCAGACTGAAGACGGTGCTGAAGGTAACTTGGTGGAGTACTTGACGACGGGACATGGTCTCCTCGGGTCCTCGGATTCGGCCGGCTGCTTCATTGCCAACCCAGCAATGGCTGTGCCCCTCACTCCACAAGACCTCTCACGAGGGGAGGTCGCCATTCGATGACTGGCATTGAGACACTCCGCGCTACAATCGCGCGGCCGCTGTGGCGCGAAAGGTTACGGCAGGTTCTGGCGATGTCCGATTGAGGGGACTTCGCCACTCCAACCACATCTCCTCCTCACCCAGGGGACCCTCCAGGGACGGCACCCTGACAGCCCCCAACAAATGTCAGAGCAGAGGCGGCGCAGCAGCATGATGCAGCAGCCGAGGACGAGGAAGCCGAGGTGGACGTCGTCCCTGCGTTCGTCGCGGACTCGAAGTCGGCGGAGCTGGTTCTTCCAGGCCAAGGTGCGCGCCACCCCCAGCGGTAGTCCATGCCTACCTCGCCGCTCGCAATCGCCAGCGCTCCGCCTGAGATCGTTCGAAAATCACGAGCGTTCATCGGCGATCCCTTTACGGACCCGATGGGAGTAGCGGGACCAATCTACGGAAGGAGTCCTCTCGGTGGATGTCGAGCGTTCGCACTTCCGAGAGAACCTCCTCCATGAAAAGCCGTAGGAGAGCG